>JAPKAJ010000382.1 GCA_028825345.1 Arenicellales bacterium
CCAAGGCAGCATTGATTGGTCTGACGCAGAACATGGCAGCTGACTACGGGCATGAAGGTATTCGGGTTAACGCCATTGCGCCCGGTCTGATCCATACACCGTTGACTCACCGGCGGATCGAGAACGATTCGTGGTTCCGCGACACAATGCTGAATGGGACACCGCTCGGTCGCGTCGGCCAACCCGATGAGATCGCGGCGGCCGCGTTATTCCTGGCGTCCGATGAAGCGTCATTTATTACCGGCCAGGTTCTGGCCGTCGATGGTGGTTGGAGTACAACCAAGTTTGCGCCCCGGCTTGCGTAGACACGACTGTGGGTCACAGCCGTGTTTTTTTCAAATAACGTGACCGCGGGCAGTCTTAGTCCACTGTAAACGGTGGAGCTTTGGCGATCAGGTTTCTCTCCTTAAGCCAGGTCGAGACCAGACCGAACAATCCGCCGCGAAAAAACTTCATCACAACAATCACCAGTGTGGCAAAGAGCAGCATGTGGGCATAGGGGCTGATGTCGCGCATGAATTCCCATAAAACCACCAGCAGTATGGCGCCAATCACCGGGCCGGTCAGAGTGCCGAGTCCGCCGACGATCGTCATCGCTAGGATTAGCCCCATTTCAAGGATCAGTAGCATTTGCGGGGCGAGCACTTGCACGAACAGATGAGCGTATAGCGCACCGGCCAATCCGGCAAATGCGCTGGAGATAACGAACGCGCGCACTTTCCATTTCATCACATCGACTCCCATCACGGCGGCAATGTCCTCGTCTTCCCGGATAGCCTTCAAATACAGCCCTTTCTCCGAGTTGACCAGTCGGTAGAGGATAAAAATCGTTAGCACGGTCAGTGCCAACATAATGAAATAGCCGATCGCGTGATTCGGTAGCCCGTCGTCAGTGGTCCACAGGTAGGGTATACGAAGCCCCAGCGAACCCCGAGTGTAATCATGTTCAATCTGCAGAATCAGGCGCACTGTTTCTGAAAACCCGAGGGTCATCAGGGCCAGGTAGGGGCCGCGGGTACGAAGGCACATGCGTCCCAGGCACCAGCCGATACCCGTTGCTACAAGGCAGGCACCGAATACCCCTATGATTGGATGAATGCCATAACGAAAATCCCGAGAGTAGCCTTCGCCGCAAAGCACGTCAGAGACGAACCCCAGGCTATTTTCAATCAAGCCGGTACAGATATTCTCACCAAGAAACCCAGCGCTGAGAAGTCCTGAGGTGTAAGCGCCGATCCCAGCGAAAGCGGCGTGCGCAAAGGACAACTGCCCTGCATAACCCAACAGCAGGTTCCAGGATGAGGACAGAATGATGAAGTATAGGACCGATGCCGCAACGCGGATAAAGTAAGGCTCGTTGTGCAGGAATAGTGGGATGGCCAGTCCACCGACCAGGGCCAGTGCCAAAGTTGTCTTCTCAAAGAGGGTCATGCGCGACGTTCCTTCTGGCCAAACAAGCCGTGGGGGCGAAACAGTAAAACTCCGATGAGGACAAGGAATGCAAAGACATCGCGATAGGCTACTGATATGTAAACTGATCCCAGGCTTTCCACAATGCCAAGAATGATTGCCGCGACGACTGCGCCGGGTATTGATCCCATACCGCCGAGGACAATAATGACGAATGCCTTAATGACCGGAATCTGACCGACATCCGGGTAGACAAGGAATATCGGTGCCATCGCTGCACCAGCGGCGCCCGCGAGGAGTCCGGCCAATGCCATCGCGATCATATTCATGCGCACCGTGTTGATGCCGACCACAGTTGAGCCGACCCGGTTTTGGGCAGTGGCCATGAGGGCACGTCCAGTCCATGTGCCGTAAATAAAGTAGATAGTGATACCGATTAAAAGCGCCGAGACACCCGTCGCAAACAATCGGTCACCAGCTAGATACAGATCACCCAAAATGTGTTTTGAACCTTCCCAGAAGGCACCCGGTGTCATTTCATAAGGCCCGACCGCGGTGAGTGCGCCATATTGCAGGAACAAAGACAGACCGAATGTTAGGATGATGGCGTATTCCTCGGGTCGATCCATTCGCACGGTGTAGATCGGGCGCAACATGCCCCGTTCGACGACAATGGCAAATATAGCGACGGCGATCATTGCTATTGGTAGGCCGATAATCGTTGGCATCGACAATGGAATGGAGAAAAACGTGACGGCCCCGGAAGTTAGTGCGTACAGGGTGTAACCACCCAGCATATAAAACTCGCCATGCGAAAAATTGACGACGCGCATGATGCTAAACACGATAGTTAGGCCGAGCGCGATCAACGCATAAATCAAGCCGAAAATTACGCCATTGATCAGTTGCGAGAGTAGGTAATAGTCCATGGTCCAGGTTAAGTGCTTAAAGACAGAGTCGGGG
>JAPKAJ010000383.1 GCA_028825345.1 Arenicellales bacterium
CAGGTCTATCGATCAGCAAGCTCAGCGATCCTACGCGCCTTTGGATTGTCTGTGCTACTACAGATAAACGTGGTTGTGCACTTTGTTCTGATCGCGCGGGGAGTAGGTATCATGGTGCCAGTGGAGTCAATGTTCCTGATCGTCCCGGTTGCGATATTCGTTATGATGCTGCCGCTATCGATCAATGCGATCGGGGTGCGCGAGGCTATTTTTGTTTTTTTCTTCTCGCTTTACGGCGTACCGGATTTCCAAGCCCTAGCCCTGGCGTGGGTCTCGTACGGCTTTACCCTTATACAAGGTGTCCTCGGCGGAATCGTATTCGCCGTGCGCCGATAACCACAGTCACAAAGAAGGCTGTGCTCAGCCTCGTTTTATCGCCGCTATGGTAAAGCAGTTGAATCGCAGGCCAAATGGAATCCAGATGAGTTGCGACAGCCACATCGACAAAGAACCCGGACGGGGAAACTGGCGGATGACTTCATCCTTATTGAAAAACTGCTTGGACAAGCCATCCATGCCATCAGCCACCAAGCGCATGACCGGGAATCCGCTAAAGGTCGAGCGAAAAATCGCGTACTCGGGCAGCGAGAATGCGTAGAAATAATCCCGAACCCGCAATGGTGCAAATGCCCCCTTGTACTCGAGGTTGTTTTCATCAAACCAGCGCAATACTTCCTGCGCGGTGTGCAGTGATTCGTGCGGGAAACCGAAAATATCGTAACCGATTTGGCGGGTGTTCAACCCATGGTAACGCTTGTCCAGTTTGCGCAATGTGCCACCAAAAAGCTTCTCACCCCACTCTACCCGCTTGTCGATATCTGCACCGCCGAGCAGTCGGCAGATCTGCTGCTTGGTGCGCAGGATACGTCGGCTGTATTGGCTGTACAGGCTGACGATGACTACGCCTCCCGGCCGCGTAATCCTCGCCAGGTGGCGAAAGCCACGCAACGGATCACCGGTATGGTGCAGGACGCCCACCGAATAACTGTAGTCAAAATAATTGTCAGGTAACTCGCAGTTAAGGATATCCATCTTGGTGAAATCGACATGATTTGCGCCCATCTCCTCTTTTCGCTCGCGCGCAATAGCGAGCGAGCCATCAGAAAGGTCGATACCAGTTACACTGGCCGCCCCATTCTTGGCGTACCACAGAGCGTACTCGCCGGTGCCGCAGCCCATATCGAGCACCTTTTTCCCCTGATAATCCTCCGGCGCTATCCCCAGGCATTTAAGGCGCCAGCCCATCTCCTCGTCGGTACGCCGGTTCAACGGCCACGGGTTCTCCGAGTACATGCCGACAACGGTTTCCTGGATTTTCTGGATCTCGGGCGACAGTTCCTGGATAGGCATATCAACTCCTGGCTAAATGCGGTTATCTGTAACTCATAGTACGATCGCCGCCTTCCGACCAGATCTTTGACCACTCTGACAGTCAACATCACGATGGTGTTGCGAATCAGGCAGGGGGCTTTGCGCGACGGGCGGCGCGATTATACAGCCCAAAAGCTTCACCCTGAGACATTCTTGGAATAGTTTACCTTCGCCAAAGCCAGCCGTTACACTTGAAAACAAGCCTAAATCTGACTATGGTCTGCCTCCCGGCGGGTATACCGCAGGTGGCCCTTAGCGCGTTACGATAAACCAAGATGCTTGAAAAATTTATACGTTTTACCGCAGTTGCGGTACTCGCCTTCGCCACAACCGGTGCCGGAGCCGAACCGGATATCGCATCGGGAGAATACTTCAACCAGCCCTACCTCGCCGGCATCAAGGTCGTGCCAGCATGGAACGCTGGACTGCTCGGCGCTGGTTTTATTATCGCTGATCTGGACTCAGGCGTTCGCGCCACCCATGTTGATCTGCTCGGGCGAATCGCGCCGGGCGGTTATGATTTTGTTAACGACGATGACGACCCGGACGATGATGAAACCTCCACCACTTTCGGCCATGGCACGGCCTCTGCTGGGGTCATTGTCGGCAACTGGAATGGGGTGGGGGTCGGTGGCATTGCCCCCAGCGCCCAAGTGCTGCCGGTAAAAATCACCAATGATAAAAACCAAACCGATGGGGGGCTTATCAGTCAAGGCGTAAATTTTGCGACTGGCAAAGCTGATGTCAGGATCATCCTGCTCGAAGCCGTGAACACTTCGCTGAGTCCCGCAGAGTTCGCCTCGCTGCAATCAGCAGTCGCGAAAGGAAAACTGATAATTGCCCCCTCGGGTAATGATAACCTGGCAGGACCGTCCAGCCCCTCTAGCAATTTCGCCGCACTCGGAGGGGCTGCGCTGGTTGTCGGCTCACATAGTGGCGGTGGCCTGTCCCATTTCAGTAATGGCGCACTTGGAGTAG
>JAPKAJ010000078.1 GCA_028825345.1 Arenicellales bacterium
TTCACTTAACTCCACGCTCTGCGGTAATTCCCGTTCGGTCATCTGTTTTTGCTTATTCATCTTTAATCCCTTTAAATATATGTTTGGCTGGTCAATTCCAGTAAAGCCATTGTTATTCAATACCACAATCAAAGATGTGTTCCTTATCACCTTGTGAGGCTTAAGTACGGGGTAGATGTGATGGGGGGTCACATGAGTTATTAAGGAGCGGGTATTAGCGTGGGTAAGATACACGCTGTAGCGTAGAGGGGCGATCTATGCACCGAACACAGATGGAATGTCACCAAAACTCGTGGCTGATCCTTGATTCGGACTTGAACTCAAAAATGCTACATCCATCACGCGTCACACGTTTTTGAACACTGGCCATTGCAGTTCCCTCTCACAGTGAGTACACCTGGAATAACCAGGGTCTGCGGGGATCTGCTGTGCCATATTTGTGCCACGGAACATTGCCCACGTAGCAAAAGAAGCACAACTAACTAAAAAGATGGTGGCTATGGGTGGACTTGAACCACCGACCCCGGCATTATGAATGCCGTGCTCTAACCAGCTGAGCTACATAGCCACGGTGGGTGCGAGAATTTAACGCGAAATCCTCAATAGAACAAGAGAAAACCGGTCAATCGCGAGTGATAAGAGGCGTTTCCCGTGGCAATCCGGGGCAAAGCCAGTGGCATGATCTTAGCCGAATAACCTTCGAAAATTATCCTAAAAGTGTTGTACTATAAAAGCGTGGGCAAATATTCTGAATCTCAGGAATCAGCCTAAATCAGAACCTATCAAAGGAGGAAGCGGTATGAGTAGATTCGATTACGACATCTGGAAACTCCAAAAACGTGTCACGAGTGGTGGAATGAGCCGTCGTGAATTTGTCAAAGCTGCTACCGCTATGGGGTTTGCCGCCGCTGCACCGGCACTTTATAGCCAAGCTGCACACGCTACGCCGAAAAAGGGTGGAACCTACCGAGTTGGATTCGGCGGCGCCAACACAGGTGACATGCTGGATCCGGCCGATAACGGCGATACCTTCATGATCAATATGAACATGGGTGGGTGTCGAAATGCCCTGGTTGAGGTCAACGCCAATGGCCAGGCTGTGCCTGAATTGGCTGAGAGCCTCGAGCCATCAGCCGATGCCACAACATGGGTGGTTAAGCTGCGCAAGGGCATCGAATTTCACAGTGGCAAAACTTTCGATGCTGACGACGCGATAGCATCTCTTGAGCATCACCGTGGTGAGGATTCGACCTCCGACGCAAAAAGTGTTGCCAATTCTCTGGGCAACATCCGCAAAGATGGTCAAAACACGCTTGTGTTTGACCTCGAAAGCGGCAATGCCGATTTCCCCTATCTGTTGAGTGACTACCACCTGCTGATGGGTTCTGCTGACAGCTCCGGCAAGGTTGATTGGGCTTCAGGTGACGGAACCGGCGCTTTTGTGGTGAAGAGTTTCGAGCCGGGGGTACGGGCACATATGGTTCGCAATCCCAATTACTTTAAGTCCGGGTGCGCCAACTTTGATGAAGTGAAGATGACGGCGATCAACGACGCGGCGGCCCGTATGAATGCGATGGTGACAGGCCAGGTAGATGCAATTGTCCGTTGTGATCTCAAGACCGCCCCCATGCTTGAGAAAAAATCCGGAATCAGTGTGCTCCAGGTATCAGGCACTAAGCACTTCACCTACCCGATGGATGTCCGCCAGGCACCGTTTAACGACAACAACGTGCGTATGGCGCTCAAACACGGAATTGATAGAGAAGCTTTCGTTAACACGGTCCTTCGCGGCTATGGTTCCCTGGGTAACGATCATCCCATCAGCTCTAACCAGAACTACCATGCCAGTGATCTGCCCCAGCGTCAGTATGACGTTGACAAGGCCAAGTGGTATCTCAAACAGGCCGGCCTCACCAGTCTGGATGTCGAGATTGCAGCCGCAGACGCGGCTTTCAATGGTGCAGTAGATGCAACTCAGCTTTACTCTGAGTCTGCCAAAGCGGCTGACATCAATATCAAGGTTAACCGGGTATCCCCCGACGGTTACTGGAATAACGTCTGGATGAAAGTTCCATGGAGCGCCTGCTACTGGTCGGGTCGTCCTACTGCTGACTGGATGTTTACCATTGGCTACAAAGCTGGCGGTAACTGGACCGACAGTTACTGGGATAACGCTCGTTTTGAGGAACTTTTAGTCGCAGGGCGCGCTGAACTGGACCAAGCCAAACGCAACGACATTTATGTTGAGATGCAGACTATCGTCTCCAATGAAGGCGGCGTGGTAGTTCCTTGCTTTGCCAACAATGTCGATGCGGCATCTGATGCCCTGGGACGACCTGCCAAACTGGCCGGCAACTGGGAACTGGATGGCTCACGCAGTATGGAGCGCTGGTGGTTCAAGTAAGCCAGGTATAGCAGCAACTGCCCTTTGAGCAGTTGCTGCTAGATTAAAGTAGAAAAGGCCCGGATCCTTGCCGGGCCTTTTCTTACCTGAGCTGTAATTTCTGTCGTTATGAAAAACTCGTTACTCAAACTGATCTTAAGACGTCTCGCTCTCGGCATCCTGACGCTGCTCGCCATCTCTTTGTTGATTACTGTAGGTGTTGAAGCACTATCTGGGGATGTCTGCACAGCCATGATGGGACAAATGGCTTCCGAGGATAAGGTCGCGGCTTGTCATCGAACGTTGAACCTCGATCGGCCAACGCACATTCGCTATGTCGAGTGGCTGGTAAATTTTGTCCAGGGTGACATGGGTAAAGCGCTAACCAATCACCGGGAGGTTGCTGATGTGATCGGCAATCGTGTTGGAAATACTTTTTTCCTGGCGATCGCATCAGCCCTGATCGCCATACCCCTCTCCCTGGCACTGGGTGTTGTAGCCGCGCTTTACCGAAACTCATTTTTTGACCGATTTATCTCAATGGTCACCTTGAGTGGCATTTCGGTTCCCGACTTTTTTATCGCTTATATTCTGATGGCGGTATTTGCGGTCTCATTTGGGATTTTTCCAGCGATCTCGAACGTGGATGAGTCGATGAATCTCAGCGAACGCATTATCGCCTCGGCGCTTCCCGTGTTGACGCTCACCCTCGCGGTCAGTGCACATATGATGCGGATGACTCGGGCCTCTATCGTCAGTCTGATGGCCAGTCCCTATATCGAAATGGCCAAACTGAAAGGTGTCACACCCGGAAGAATTATTGTTTTCCATGCGTTGCCCAATGCCTGGTCACCCATCATCCAGGTGATCATGCTGAATTTAGCCTGGCTCGTTGTGGGCGTTGTCATCGTCGAGGTCGTTTTTGTTTATCCGGGGCTTGGTGCCCTCATGATCGACGCCGTGTTCCTGCGTGACATGCCTATCGTACGCGCAACCGCAATGATATTTGCGTCCGTGTACGTGATCCTCAACTTACTCGCCGATATTCTTTCTATGGCATCAAACCCCAGAATTATGCATCCAAAGTAAGTAATCATGAACTTCTGGCAGGTACTCAAAGAAATGAACTGGGCCAGTCGGTTCGGGGTTTTTGTCGTGAGCCTTTTTGGTTTATGCGCAATTTTCGCACCATGGCTTGCGCCTTATGGCCAGAGCCAGATTGTGGGAGATGTATGGGAACCTTTATTTGGAAAATTCGTTTTTGGCACAGACCAGATCGGTCGAGACATGCTGTCGATGCTGATATACGGTGCCCGAAATATGATCGCTCTAGCGCTGTTGACCACCGCGCTTGCTTTTGGCTTGGGGTCTCTACTGGGCTTTCTTGCAGCGATCATGCGTGGCTGGGTTGACCAGGTACTGAGCCGATTCGTTGATATTATCATCTCGATTCCGACACTGATCTTTGCGTTGATCGTTCTTTCGTCCACGGGAACGTCTGTTTTTGCCCTGGTCACAGTAATTGCAATCATCTATGCCATGCCGGTCTATCGCATCGCTCGCGCGGTGGCGATGGATATCGAGGTTATGGATTTTGTAGAGGCCGCCCGACTTCGCGGTGAAGGACTTTGGTGGATCATGTGTAAAGAGATACTTCCCAATGCCTTAACACCACTGGCGGCAGAGTTCGGTCTGCGCTTTTGTTTTGTTTTCTTGTTGATCAGCGGACTTAGTTTTCTAGGTCTGGGCTTGCAGCCGCCGCTGGCAGACTGGGGTGCCATGGTGCGGGGCAACTCAGATGGTATCGCCTGGGGTTATTTGCACCCACTAGTACCCGCAACCTGCATCGCCTTGCTGACCATTGGCATCAACCTGATTGTCGATTCCGCCGTACAAAAGGCCAGCGGCCTGCGTGACGATCAGTAGGTGTCACTCCGTCACCCAGCAAGATAATCACTGCGCTCAAGTGTCGGGTGAAAAACCGATCGTTAATTCTGGGGTATGACGTCCGGGAAGCCCTCAGCGCGTAACTCTTCGCCCGTTGCTTCTTCCATCATCTTGACCACGTGAGGGGTCCACGCATCTCCACCGTAGCGCTCCCGGGATGCCTGGAACATCTGTTCCACCAGGGTTGCGAGCTTCAACGGCACATCCAGGCGACGGCCGAGCTCGGTAACAAAGCCAAGATCTTTCAGCCCAAGATCGGTGGTAAAGCCGGTATTAAAGCTACCGTTTAGGATCACCGGGGCCCAATCCTCAAATTCACGACTGCTGCCGGAGCTGGCAGTAATCGCCTCGTAGCATCTGGCCAGATCGAGACCGCCGCGTTTTGCCAGCATCAGGCCCTCACCCATGGCTACAAGGTCGATCAGGCACAGCAGATTGGTAACCGCCTTGATCAGCGATGCGTTACCGATTTCCCCCATGTATACAATCTGACCACTCATGATCTCGAGCAAGGGCCTCAAGCGCTCAAAAACGACTTCGTCACCGCCGACCAACAGCGTCATCTGCCCCGTAACTGCCCGATGCACTCCACCAGTCGCTGGACATTCGAGTACATCGATACCCCTCTCGCACGCCAGCAATGCAAGGCGCTTCATCTCATCCGCATCGGTGGTGCTCATTTCAATCCAGCAACTCCCCGCTGAGAGTGCTTGCAGCGCGCCGCCGACACCGGTCATGACCTGGGCACAAATCGCCGGTGAGGGTAAACAGGTAATCAGGGTGTCAATGTGATTGGCCGTATCTTGTACTGACCCGACACCAGTCGCCCCAGCGGCGACCAGTTGCTCGACCGCTTTGCTATCCTGGTCATAAACCTGAAGTGAGTGACCTGCTTGGAGAATTTTTTCTGCCATTTTTGCTCCAAGCATGCCCAGCCCGATAAATCCACAATTCATAGATTTGGCTCCTTTGCACTATCAATATTGTCGGAGAATGCTCAACAGGCAACCATTCACCACAGCCGGCTCATGACCAAATGCGGAACAATGTCCCAGTCCTTCCAGTAGATAAAAATATCCTTCCTGAGCAGTGTCTGCCAGAAGCTTGCCCCGCTGTGGCGGCGTTTGCATATCCTCTGAAAATGCAATCACATGAAGGGGTACTTTGCAGTACGGCAGTCTTGCTAGTGAATCATACTCAACGCACGCCTGCCACTGCTCGGCCAGTGCGTGAGAGTCACGCTTCCCATAGTCCTGTGAGACGATCGGTTTAAGCCTCGCCCATAACTCATCATCTCCCAACACCCTGGCGGGATACATCAGGAGTGCGTAGTGCGCGATTGCGAAATCCTCAGGCAGCTCAGTACCCGAGCGCCTCAGCGCGATCTCAGAATCCTCCCAGTCTTTAATGAATCCTGACTTTCGCGCACAAGCCCCGGTCAACAAAGCAGCAGTGACTAGATCCGCCCGAGAAAGCGAGATTTCCTGGGCAATGCACGAACCCATAGACAGTCCAATCAGAAAGACCGGGGGTTTGCAGTATGCTTCGATCAAGGCAATACAATCTGCCGCATGATCCGCAATAGTCCATGGCGTCGAGGACGTTGATTCGGTGCGACCTACACCACGGGCATCCCAGGTCGTATTACGATAGTCACCAAAGGCCGGTAACTGAAATGGATGCCAGGAGGATCCCGGCATATCCCCGCCTGCCAGCCAGACAATATCCCGGCCGGTGCCAGACTGCTGGTAGAAAATCCGGGTCTCGGGTAAATCGAGAAATGGCAAGAATCGCTCCGGGGAAATTACAATAGAGTAATGTTATCAGCCCTGCTCGACGTCTCCAATAGAGGCGCAGCCCAATCGAAAAAACGATTCAGACGTTAAAACGAAAATGCATGATGTCGCCATCACTTAAGACATAGTCTTTTCCCTCTAGCCGTAACCTGCCCGCTTCACGTGCACCGTGCTCTCCGCCGTTGACGATAAAGTCGTCATAGGCAATGGTCTCAGCGCGGATAAAACCACGCTCAAAATCCGTGTGGATCTCGCCCGCGGCTTGAGGCGCCGTGGCACCGATACGTACCGTCCAGGCTCTCACCTCTTTAGGCCCGGCGGTAAAAAAGGTCTGCAATCCCAATAGAACATAGCCCGCCTGAATTACCCGGTCGAGACCTGACTCTGCCAATCCCAGATCATCCAAGAAACTACTGCGTTCGTCTGGATCCAGCTCTGATATCTCCTGCTCGATCGCGGCACTGACCACAACCAACTGCGCATCGGTTTTTTGAACATGTTCACGCAATTGCGCTACCTGCTCGTTGCCGGCAAGATCCTGCTCTGAGACATTGGCTACATAAAGCACTGGTTTGGCGCTTAAAAGACATAACGGGATTAATGCCGTTGCCACGTCGCTGTCCTGCAGCAGTCGCTGGAAACCCTGACCTTCATTAAGCGCTTGATGAGCTTGGCGCAGGCATTCCAGCTCACACAGGATTTTTTTGTCGCCGGTTTTAGCGGCTTTGGCAGTTCGATCGATGCCGCGCTCCAGTGTCTCCAGGTCAGCCAGTGCCAGCTCGGTCTCGATGGTCGCCACATCGGCCAATGGATCTACCTTGCCGGCAACATGGGTGATGTCGTCATCCCTGAACGCACGCACCACATGGATAATCGCGTCCACCTCGCGGATGTGTGCAAGAAAACGATTACCCAGACCTTCCCCTTTCGAGGCGCCGGCGACCAATCCGGCAATATCGACAAACTCGATCGCGGTGGGTATCACTGACTTGGGGTTAATCAGCGCCGCAATTTTTTGCAGGCGCAGATCTGGCACCTCAACGATACCGACATTGGGATCGATAGTGCAAAATGGATAATTCTCGGCCTGCGCGCCGGCCCGCGTCAGAGCATTAAAAAGAGTCGACTTGCCGATATTGGGCAGGCCCACGATCCCACAGCGAAATCCCATTCAGAGCGCGTCCTTAGCATCGCGGTGCAATACATTCATCGCTAACTCCAACTCTCCGTCGAGTAACTCGTCCAGTCGTTCAACTGCGCGGTCTATGGCATCAAAGATCGCATTGCGATCTGCAGCGGATGGTTTTTGCAGCACATAGTTGGTCACCTCATTAGCGTTTCCGGGATGGCCAATGCCGATCCGCAACCGTACAAACTCCCGTGAACCGAGTTTCGAAAAGATGTCACGAAGGCCATTGTGGCCGCCGTGCCCACCACCACGTTTCACGCGCACAGTGCCTGGTGGTAGATCCAGATCATCGTGCACCACCAGTATTTTTTCAGGCGCAAAGTCGAAGTAATTTGCAACACTCGCTACCGGCGAGCCGCTTTCGTTCATGAAAGTCTCTGGCCTGAGGACCCGTACCCGATGACGATCGATACGCAGATCTGCCAACGCGCCTCGAAAACGGTTTTCCACACGGAGGTCCATTGGCCAGCGCCGGGCCAACACATCCAGAAACCAGAAACCCGCGTTGTGGCGGGTCGCCGCGTAGCCACTGCCCGGATTGCCCAGGCCGGTGATCAGTGAAATGGCTGTCATATCTGTCCGACCAGATGGTACACGTGCGCCGCCGGGCAACGCACGTTCAGGCCCGGGCTAGCGTATGCCGCAGGTTGCTTATTCCCCGCTTTTCGCCCGGTCGCTATCGGCCGGCGCCGTCTCGTCATCTGCCGGCTGGCCTTCGGCCAACTCGCCTGCTTCAGCCTCATCAACCACTTCAAGCTCTTCTTCCTCAATCACCTTGGGCGCCGTAACAATAGCCACCGTGGGGTCTTCACCTTCATGGTAGGCAGTGGCTGTCAACTCAACCGCCTCAGGTAGTTGTATGTCCGAAAGGTGCAAGGACTGGTTCATCTGCAGTTCAGAGACATCAATGGCAATGTACTCGGGCAGATCTTTAGGCAGACAGGTGATATCAAGCTCTGTCATAGGGTGCGCCAAAATACCGCCATCAATCTTCACGCCAGGAGCCACATCAGCGCCTTCAAAGTGCAGCGGCACCTTCATGTGCAGTTTTTCGGTTGCCTTGATTCTCTGGAAGTCAATATGCAACACGATCGGCCGGTGCGGGTGCATCTGCACCTCGCGCAGGATCACCTGCTGCGAACCGGCATCGGTCTTCAGATCGATGATCGCCGAATGAAAGGCCTCTTTTCCAAGGCTGTTCATTACCTGATGATGATCCAGTATCAGGCTTTCATTGCTCTTTCCTGCGCCGTAGACGATTACCGGCACCTGTTTATCATGGCGCTGCCGCCGGCTTGCATTGGTGCCAAACGTTTCCCGCAGCCGGGCATCGAGTTCGTAGTTACTGCTCATTACAGGGTCTCCTTACACTGGCGCCCCAGGCGCCGTCTTGCTCTCCCGGAGATACCGGGCTGATTAGTCCATAAATAGGGAGCTGACCGAATCGCCACTGGCTATTCGCCGGATTGATTCAGCCAGCAAACTGGAAATACTGATCTGTCGAATCTTCGCGCAATTACTTGCCTCGACTGACAGCGGGATCGAGTTGGTCACCACGACTTCGTCCAGCTCCGACTCTTCAATACGTTCGACCGCTGAGCCGGAAAGCACCGCATGGGTACAACAGGCCTTAACCTGCATCGCGCCGGACTCCTTCAGGGCCCGGGCCGCCTCACACAAGGTGTTGGCGGTATCCACCATATCGTCCATCAGCACGCAAGTGCGATTATCCACCGAACCTATGATATGCATGACCTTGGCCTCGTTAGCCCGAGGTCGGCGCTTATCGATGATGGCAAGTTCAACGCCAAGTTGCTTCGCCATCGCCCGCGCTCGGACCACGCCGCCCACATCTGGTGACACCACAATCAGATTTTCGGGCTCCTGACGCCATAACTCGCCGTTAAGCACCGGAGCCGCATAAATATTGTCAACCGGAATATCGAAAAAACCCTGGATCTGATCCGCATGCAGGTCCATGGTCACTACCCGGTCTGCACCCGCAATGCCGATCATGTCGGCAACAAGCTTAGCTGTGATCGCAACCCGAGCTGTTCGCGGTCGACGATCCTGGCGAGCGTAGCCAAAATATGGGATTACCGCCGTGATGCGCTCTGCCGAAGAGCGGCGCAAGGCATCGATCATTACCAGCAGTTCCATTAAGTGATTGCTCGCGGGCATAGAGGTCGGCTGGATCACGAAAACGTCGGCACCGCGAACATTTTCCATGATCTCAACGTTAACCTCACCGTCGCTGAAGGTGCTCACCAGGGCGCGGCCAATGCCAATGCCCAGGCGATCAGCCACTTCACTGGCCAGTGCCGGGTTGGCGTTACCGGTAAACAATGTCAGATCATCAACTGCCATGAGATTCTTGTCGCTTTGGTGTCAGGGGTTGGAACTTTAGCAAGTGGCTGGGGTGCCAGGATTCGAACCTGGGAATACCGGAATCAAAATCCGGTGCCT
>JAPKAJ010000384.1 GCA_028825345.1 Arenicellales bacterium
TTTGTACCAAAGTGTCTCCCAGATCGCGCGAGAAACCACCGTCCACAGATGTCTGTGAAACCATGCAGCCGTTGATGACGCAGCAGGCCAAATATCGGGCCATTGGGACTCTCTTCGGCATGAGTGCACCAGTAGCGAATCCTATACATACCAGTTATGCTTTTTTTGAATCTGTGATTTCCTACACGCATAATAGCGTGCAATACACACCTGCCCGGCCTCGCCTATGAGCGCTTTCAAGCACTTGCTGAGTCCCCTGCAAATCGGCCCTATCGAAGTACGTAACCGCGTGCTGGTCTCAGCCCATGTGCCGGGCTTTGCCAAAGACAATAAACCCGCTGAGCAGTACATCGCCTATCACCGCAACTACGCACACAATGGGGTGGGTCTGCAGATCACCGGTGGCACCCCGGTGCATGAATCCGGCCTTTTGGGGATGAACTCCGATGCACTTTGGAACCTCAACAACGATATCGTGCCGGGGTACCGCGCATTAAGCGGTGCGGTTCACGCAGAGGGGGGTCGTATCCTGGCGCAACTGGCACATAGTGGGGGCACCGTGCTGATCAACCAGCCAGGTCTCGAAAGTTGGGCAGCCTCACCCGTGCGTTCGGAGATCAACGGCAATATTGCCCATGAAATGACTCTGGCTGAGATTCACGAAGTCATTGATGCCCATGCTCAAGGCGCCAAAAGAGCGGCTGCCGGCGGCATGGACGGTGTTGAGATACTGGGTGCTTTTGGCTTTTTACCCCAGGCTTTTTTGTCACCTTTAACCAACCACCGCACAGATAAGTACGGTGGTGCACTTAAGAACCGTCTGCGCTTTTTAATGGAATTGCTGGAGGCCGTTCGCGGAGCACTGGGCCGGGATCATGTGCTCGGGGTGCGCCTGCCCGGAGACGAATTTGAGCCCGGCGCGCTGGATCTTGAGCAGATGAAAATCATCTGCAAACAAATAGCAGATACGGGCCTGATCGATTACCTCAACATCATTGCCCATACCAATATTACGCACCTGGGTCGTAGCCGTCACTGGGCGCCTACGCCTACCCGCCACGGCATCTTTGTGCATCTTGCCGGCGCAATACGCGAGGTGGTGAACCTGCCGGTATTTACAGTAGGCCGAATTGTCGACCCAGCCCATGCGGAACACATTATTGCCCATGGCCAAGCCGATATGGTCGGCATGACTCGCGCGCATATCTGTGACCCGCAGATTCTGTCCAAAATCCGCGGCCACCTTGAGGCCAGTATCCGGACCTGCGTGGGCGCCAATGTCTGCATTGCCAACCGCTATGGGGGCAAACCCATTCGCTGTATTCAAAACCCCACTGTAGCCACGCCAGGCGTAGCGCTGTCACCGACCAAGGCCCCAAAAAAGGTGAGCGTAATCGGCGCAGGGCCTGCGGGGCTGGAATGCGCGCGCATCTGCGCTGAGCGCGGTCACGCGGTGCAGGTTTTCGATGCAGCCAACAGGCCTGGTGGACAGCTGGCGCTGTGGGCCAGTGCGCCTTCTACCGGGGAGCTGGCCCGCATCATCGACTGGCGCCTGGACGAGTTGGAAAGACTGGGTGTTGCCCTGATACTCAATCGCCCGATGACCCGGCAGAACATTGTTGATCTTGATGCCGAGGTGGTTGTGATTGCCACCGGCGCACTCGATGCCTGTCGCAGCTTTGCCGGCGACGGATTAATGCAGGTGATTTCAGCGCATGAGCTTTTGTGCGGCGCACCGGTGAGTGCTGCCAAGACATTGGTGCTTAGCGAGGGCCGTGGCCAGGCAGGCCTGGTCGCCGGCGAAGTGCTGTTGCATCAGAGCATCGCAACCGAAATTGTGACCTCAGATATCGCCGTTGCCGCTGATCTTGACCCGACTAACCGTGCAGCCTGGTATCAGCGCCTTGGTGAGCGTGATTGCAAGTTCACAGCGGCCCACGTTGTTGAATCCGTAAACGCGGATACCGTGGTACTGCGCAATGTCTTCGATGACCGGCTCAGCAAACGCAAAGGTATTGACCTCATTGTCGACTGGTCGGGATGCCGCGCTAACGATGAGCTTATTCAGGGCTGGGACGATGATGCCCCACAGATCTTCTCCATAGGGGATTGTCGTGCGCCGCGCACCGTGGAGGTAGCTATCAGCGAAGCGTCAGCCCTGGCAAACCGTATCTAGTAAGGTGAGACGAGCTGTGAATGATCACCTCGACTCATCAGTCACCGCAGAGTAAAACAGCAGCACCGTGGCGCCATCATCACTTCCGGCAGTATGCATAGCGCCGGGCGCCCGTACAATAAAATCCCCCGGACCGTAACGCCCATCCTGATCGTAAAAAGACC
>JAPKAJ010000385.1 GCA_028825345.1 Arenicellales bacterium
TGGCCCCATTCCAACAATGGGGCCATTGGGTGAATTGAGTATAGAGTTGCCGCAAGGCGCCCTTACTTGTTTACACGGTCCGTCTGGGTGTGGTAAAACGCGTATACTGCGCGATCTTTTACCTGCCGCCTTAAAGGGCAAGGCGACGGGTTACGTGGTGTGTGGTGTTGGACGGAATAACCGGGTGGTCACATTGGACGATCGCGTTGGGCGAGATACTTTGTTGGCGGAAATGGGAGTTTTCGAACGCATCGCGGATTTATATGCCGCATCCGCGGTGGCCAAGGCCCAAGGGTGGGGGCGTGCCGCTTTTATGTTGGATAAACCGGGCGGAAGGTGTCCGAGTTGTGAAGGGCTTGGGCAAAGGCATTTCGACTTGGAATTTCTTGAGGATATTTTCCTCAAGTGTGAAGTATGTGAAGGTTTACGGTTCCGCAGTGAAATTCGCGAAATCACATTGCGGGGGATTAGTATATCGGATGTTATGGCGATGACTGTGGAGCGGGGATTGCGTCATTTCGCCAGAGACGCGAAGATCAAAACTAGCCTTGAGGCCGCAGATCTATGTGGCTTGGGTTATTTGTCACTGGGGCAGAATGTGCGAAAACTCGAGCGCGGTGAATGGCTGCGTTTGCGGTTGGCCTTGGAGTCGACACGCAAGTCTCATCGAAGCTGGTTGCTGATTGATGAACCGGCTGGTGGAGACCATCCTCAAGACGTTCAGCAGATGGTTATAGCGTTTCAGCTCTTGCTCGAAAAAGGGGCAACGATTGTCGTCGCGGAAAGGCACCCATTGATTTTGGCGGCGGCCGATAAGGTTGTAGAATTACATTCCTGATTTATCGATTGCCAGGGGGGATCTTGGTCCTGGCGGCTTGCATGAGCTTGCGGTATATATGACTCCTGTCTATTTTTCTGTATGGGTATTTGTAGGCATGTATAAGTAGTATAAACCGTGTTCCCCTTATATCCCATAGTGGGGGTGGTTTTCGCATGAGTATCGTAAAAAAACTGCAAGAATTGGCCATAAATAGACTTGATTTAGATGGCTACGTCTCTTGCGCGCCTGATACCATTGTCAGCGATGTCCTAAAGAAAATGCGCGGGTCCAGGGTCAGTGCCGTGCTCGTCGAGGCCGATGGCCGTTTGGTGGGGATATTCACTGAACGAGACGCGCTGACTAAGGTCGCCAATGAATCCTCGACCTGGACTTCGGCGGTCGAGGGGTTTATGACCCGTACCCCGCAAAGCCTTACTGCCGAGCAGTCGATTGGCGAAGCGCTACAACTGATGAACGCCGGCCATTATCGCAATGTGCCGATAATCGACGAGCATGGGCACATTGAGGGTAACCTACCCCAGCACGAGATTATCCGTTTCCTCACGGACCAATTCCCGCACGACATCTACAATTTGCCCCCCGATCCCGAGCGCATTGCCCACACAAAAGAAGGTGCCTGAGCATGCGTTGTGGACCGGAGATCTCGTCCCAATTATAGGAGGATCGAGCGCAATGGCCGAAACAGTGGCCTCATCGGCGCCTGCTGACAAGCAAGAGCCCCGACAAGAAGAACGCCAGTCCGTCGTAATCGTTTTTTCCGGTGACTCCGGTGATGGAATGCAATTGACCGGTGACCAATTCACCAATACCTCCGCCATACTGGGTAATGATGTCAGCACTTTTCCGGATATCCCGGCCGAGATCCGCGCGCCCGCCGGGACCATTCCAGGGTTAAGCGGCTATCAGGTCAATTTTTCTTCTACCGAGCTCTATACCGCGGGCGACTCGCCGCAGGTTTTGGTCGCGATGAATCCCGCGGCGCTCAAGGCGAATTTGCCGGACCTCGATTCGGGTGGCACGATCATCGTCAACACGGATACCTTTAACCGCAACGGTCTTCGCAAAGCCGGATATGAAAGCAATCCCCTCGAAGGTGAGGGCCTCAGTGGTTACGACGTGCATCAGGTACCGTTGACCACACTGACCCGCAATGCGCTTGAAGACATTGAAGGCATGAGCAACCAGGAGAAGGACAAGTGCAAAAATGCCTTTGCCCTGGGCTTGGTATTCTGGATGTTTGACCGCCCAATTGATTTTACCATGAAATTTTACGAGACCAAATTCGCGAGCCGACCGGAGGTGGTCGAGTCCAATTCGCGGGTTCTAAAGGCAGGTTATTACTACGGCGAAACGGCTGAGACCTTTCAAACCAGAATCAACGTGCCCAGCCGGCAAGTCGTTGAATCTGGAGTGTATAAGCGACTGACGGGGAATGAAGCGATTGTCCTCGGTTTGGTTACCGCCGCGAAAAAAGCCAATAAGCCGCTCTTTTAC
>JAPKAJ010000386.1 GCA_028825345.1 Arenicellales bacterium
GATGTTTATGCGGCGAAACCAACGGCTGATTTCGACGAGAAGATGGGGGATAACAATGGATTTATTAACCGTGCGTATATGAGCCTTACACATAAACGGACGTATTAGCTGAATAAAGTGTCCAGCCGGAAGGATAGGAATTATAACCGGGCTTTTTGAGCGAAAGTCTGAGTATCGAACTAGATCGGTTGCCTGCTTGTTTTATGAAAGAGTGGAGCCGTATGACGAGTAGTGGTTTCAACCATCAGATAGCGGCAAAGAGATCGTTTTGCGGCCCTTGCCCCGGCCTTTGCCGGCGCACAGCGGACAGACAGAAATATCTATATCAAGCGGAACCCCAAAAAAGATCACAAAGGGGCGCCGACTTCAGCAACCCCACAGTAGACGTGTCAACTCAGCGAGTGGCTTCAAAAACATAGGTTGCCAGCGCGTCCAGCTCCTGACTGTTCAGCTGGTCGCCATACGCGGGCATTGTGCCCACGCCCTGACTCACGGCCTGCCTTAAACTCGCCAGGCTCGGTTGAAGTTGATTGAGGTTGGGCCCGACCGCACCCTGCGCCCCAGCGTCGTTTAAAGTATGGCAAACACCGCAACCGGGCTGGGCTTTTGTGAGAAATAGTTCGCGCCCACGCTGTGCTGTGGCAGACAGAGAGATTGGCTTGTCACTTACCGGCGTGGCTTTAGCAGTTTCATTGGTCTTGGCCGTTGCGCTAGCAGCAGCGACTGTAGTTACAGGCAACTGAGACACCACGTTTATGCTCAGCCCATGGTCCTTCCAGCCGTTGTGGCCATAGCCCCGCTCGTTCTCCTTACGCTCTCGGGGCTGCCAGTCACCCAGACCATCCTGTGCTCTACAAACAGCACGGTGTTTTCCAACGCCTAAGTTGAGCGGAAATTTAAAGGCTCGCCAGGCATTAATACCCAAATCGGGTCCAACGAACTCAGCCTGCTGCCAGTGCTGACCGTTATCAACGGAGACTTCGACTTGCTTAATACCCCGTTCTCCTGAAAAAGCCACGCCGTAAAGCGCATGATTACCGGCCAAAATCGGCGCGTCGTCTGCACCGGGGCCGTTGAGCCAGGATTTAACCGGCATCCGAAACATGGAGGGATGCTGTGGCCCACCGTTTTCACCGATATCCCGCAGACGATAGCCCGATTGTTGTATCTTCGCCGAGGACTGCCCTTCGGTGGCGGCCAATCGTTTCACCCATTTAACATTGTTCACACCAAAATAGCCTGGAACGATAAGACGCAGGGGCCCACCGTGTGCCAGTGACAAGGGCGCTCCGTTCATTTCCCATACCAAGAGGCAGTCCTTAAGCGCTTTTTCTATTGGTACCGAGCGCTCAACCGCAACCTGGTCGGCGTCAATGCCTTCAGGAATGCTCTCAGCGCCAGTTGTCGTGAGAAATTCGAGCCCCTCTTTGGCTCCCCCAAAGCGTGCCAAAACATCCGCCACTCGCACGCCAGTCCATAGCGCACAACCGGCCGCCCCTACCCCCCAATTCGAACCCGATGGGTGGTGTGGAAAAAAGGCCCGTCCGTTACCAGAGCACTGTATTACTGTTGCTATGGTTATCGGGTCCATTGCCTTCAGTTCAGCGAGTGTCAGACTTCCTGAGCGCTCGGCCCCCTCAACTCCAAATTGCCAGCTATCTCGCTGCGCGAGAATATCAGGCGATGGCATGGGCAGGTTATTGCGTACAAAGAAGTGGGATTCGGGAGTTAGCGGACCAAAGCCAAAACTTGATCGACGCACCTCCAGTGCCCAGGGAATATCGTTGTGGCGTAAAAAATCTCCCCCAGTTTTCCCACTGGGCATGGCGCGCATCGACACGGCGCTGCGCGCCCAGTTACCCAAAGGAGAAAACAGTAGGCCGACCCCCGCTGCCGATTTAAGGAAAAAACGACGACTATTATCCTCAATGATCATGCCTATTCCTTTAGAGTGACTCGCTAACTTTTTCTACGAAATGCCACCGACCATAGCACACCAACCGAATCCAAAAATGGCGTTAGTAGCCGAGTATTTCTAACTTGGCCTTATATTCCTTCCAGGGGTTTTCACGCAGTACCTCCAGGCTGGATGCCTCGCCCTTGATGTTGAGGTCGAAAAAGGCCAGCGCCATTTCGCTCTGAAGTTGATGAGCGGGTTTAGCATCTAACAGCGTATATTGCGCGTCATTATCAAAAAACATAGGGAAAGTATCGGGTTTTAAGGTGGGAAACCAGTAGGACCCAGAGACACCAAAGCTACCGTGATTGAGGATAGGAATTATAACAGGGCTTTTCGATCGAAAGTCTGAGTATCGAATCAGCTCGG
>JAPKAJ010000079.1 GCA_028825345.1 Arenicellales bacterium
TGCCAAAAAGCAGCAACACGATCACCAGAACGATGAGTAACTGCCAAATACTGATGCCGCCCATTCCCATAACTATCTCCTGTCCTACTCATTGCTGTCGTGCAGAGCGGGGCAAACCCCTTACCGCACGCGGTGATTGCGACCTTACCCATTGGGGAAGGGCCGCCCGTCTTTCAATACATGATAACCGCTTTCAAAAAGCCGTGGGAACTGTCTGATTTTTCAAGGCCGGTGGCCGGTCATCAGCAGTTTCAGTTGCCCCCCTCGGTGTAACGCTTTTCCAGTTCTGCAAAAACCTCGGCGGGGTCGATCGAGCACCGCTGCGCTGCGACCATCGTGTGATACCACAGATCTGCCAGTTCTCCAATCAACGCAGCCCGATCGGTCGATTGGGCTGCCAATACCACCTCTAGCGCCTCTTCACCGACCTTGCGCAGCACCGCCTCTTTGGGGCCCTGTAACAATCGGGCAGTGTACGAATGCTGTGGATCAGCCGTTGCACGCATCGCAATACGTTGTGACAGGCGCTGGACAATATGCGCGTGGTGATCATCCATCCGTCAACTGCTCGCGTACATTTCGCCTGGATCCTTAAGGACCGGGTCTATACTGTGCCAGCCATCCGCGTCCAGGCGCTGGTAAAAACAACTGGCGCGACCGGTATGGCAGGCGATGCCGCCGATCTGCTCGATCTGCAGGAGGATAACGTCGTTGTCACAGTCCAGACGGATCTCCCTGATCGCCTGCACGTTGCCGGATTCCTCTCCCTTGCGCCAGAGCTTGCTGCGCGAGCGTGACCAGTAGACGCCCCGGTGCGTTAGTGCGGTTTCCCGCAGTGCATCGCGGTTCATCCAGGCAACCATCAGTACGCGCCCCGTGCCTTCTTCCTGGGCGATGGCCGGAACCAACCCATCGGCGGTCCATTTCACCGTATCGAGCCAGCTGTCATTATTCATTGCATATTCACCTCTATTCCACACGCAGCCATGTGTTCCTTGGCTTGGCGGATTGTGTACTGGCCAAAATGAAAGATGCTGGCAGCAAGCACGGCATCGGCGCCACCTTCCTGGACGCCGCGGGCCAGGTGGCTCAGCTCGCCGACCCCACCAGATGCAATGACCGGCACCGATACGGCACTGCTGACCGCCCGAGTCAATGCCAGATCGAAGCCATCGCGGGTACCGTCGCGATCCATGCTGGTCAGCAGGATCTCGCCAGCGCCGCGTTCAGCCATCTGTAGCGCCCAATCTACAGCGTCCAACCCCGTAGCGTTGCGCCCCCCATGCGTAAAAACTTCCCAGTGATCATCACAGCGTTTGGCATCAATCGCCACCACAATACACTGCGCGCCAAAATGCCGGCTGGCCTCGCTGACAAACTGCGGCCGATTCACTGCGGCGGTATTGATTGAGACCTTATCGGCCCCGGCATGCAGCATGCGATGAATGTCTGCCACCTCACGGATACCTCCACCGACGGTCAGCGGGATAAACACCTGGGCCGCGACTTCACGCACCACCTCGACCATGGTATCGCGAGCACTGGAGCTGGCTGTGATATCCAAAAAGGTGATCTCATCGGCCATCTGTTCGTCGTAGCGGCGCGCGACCTCTACCGGATCACCCGCATCACGGATATCGACAAAACGAACCCCCTTGACTACCCGCCCTTCATCTACATCCAGGCAAGGGATGATTCGTTTTGCCAGTCCCAAAATCAGTCGCCGGGGGCGTTCGCAGCTGAAGCGATTTTCTGGCCCTCGCGAAAATCCAGAGTCCCCTCATAGATCGCACGGCCAGTGATCGCGGCCTCAATTCCTGAATCCTGAACCGCGACCAGTCGATGAATGTCATCAAGATCGCGGACACCGCCCGAGGCGATTACCGGTATCCGGATAGATTCGGCCAGTTGTGCGGTAGCCTCAATATTGACACCACTTAACATCCCGTCCCGCTCAATATCGGTATAGACAATGGCGACGACGCCATCGTTCTCAAAGTGTTGCGCCATATCGATCACATCATGTCCAGAAAGCTTGGACCAGCCATCAGTCGCAATCAAGCCTTCACGCGCATCCAGGCCGACAATCACATGACCTGGGAACTCGGCACACAGATCGCTGACAAAATGGGGTTCGTTCACCGCGCGGGTGCCGATAATGACGAACTGCACCCCGGCATCGAGATAGGCTTGGACGGTATCTTCATCACGAATGCCCCCGCCCACCTGTAACGGAACGTCGGGGTAACGCTCAGCGATAGCACGAATGACAGCCGCGTTCACCGGGGTGCCGGCCACCGCGCCATCAAGATCCACGATGTGCAGACGTTGCGCCCCTTGCTCTACCCAGCGCGTTGCGGCACTCATCGGATCCGAATCAAACAGCGTTTCGTCCGCCATGTTGCCTTGGCGAAGGCGCACACAACGACCATCCTTGATATCAATGGCGGGAATCAACAACATGACACAAAAAGTCGGGTTTTACGGAATCGGTATCAGCAGGCATTGGCAACGCGAACCCCTGCTCGGGTTTTTAGGGCAAAGCGTATTTTATCGCAATTGCAAAGCTCTGGCTGACCCCCCTTTATCTAATCCAGGATCAGCGCTCAACCTCCCCGTTCCACAATACAAAATTCTCCAATAATTGAAGCCCCTGATGATGGCTTTTTTCAGGATGAAACTGCACGGCGAATACGTTCTCGCGTGCCACCGCCGAGGTGAACCGTACGCCGTACTCGGTCGTTCCTGCGATATCGACTGGCTCAGCCGCATCGACATAGTAGCTATGCACAAAATAGAACCGGACGTCCTGGTTAATGCCCTGCCACAGCGGATGCAAGCAACACTGCGCCACATTGTTCCACCCCATGTGAGGGACTTTCAACGCGGGGCCGGCATTATCGCTGACTGGGGTAAACCGGCGCACAGCGCCTGGCAAAACACCCAGACCTGTCGTGCCACCATCTTCATCGCTGTGATCAAACAGTGCCTGCAGTCCCAGGCAAATACCCAACACCGGACGGGATTCAATGGCACCGGCAATCACATCGCGCAAACCAGCGCCGCTCAACGCATCCAGCCAGGATCCTATGGCACCCTGCCCGGGCAGAACCACATGAGTGGCGTCAGTGATGCGAGCGTGTTCTGCGGTAACCGAAACCCTGGCACCGGGGGCAACTTTTTCAAGCGCCTTGGCTACCGAATGTAGATTGCCGGTGCCAAGATCGACAACCGCGATGCGCTGCATTAACCCTGCAAAGAACCCTTAGTGGACGGCACTGTATCGCCCTGACGCTCATCATGGGCAAGCGCCATCCGCAGCGCGCGGCCAAAGGCCTTGAACACCGTTTCAGCTACGTGGTGGGTGTTGCGCCCCCGTAAGGCATCAATATGCACAGTGACCTGGGCGTGATTGCAAAAACCCTGAAAGAACTCGCCCAGCAGATCCACATCAAAATCCCCAACCCGGGCACGCGGCCAGTCAACCAGAAACTCAAGGCCCGGTCGACCGGAGAAATCAATCACTGCCCGGCTCAAGGCTTCGTCCAAGGGTACATAGGCGTGACCGTAGCGGTTGATACCACGGGGCTCCCCGAGAGCCTGCGCGATTGCCTGTCCCAGTGTGATGCCGACGTCTTCGACCGTGTGGTGGGCATCAATTTCGAGATCACCGCTGGCCTTAATGTCGAGATCAATCAGGCCATGGCGAGCTACCTGATCGAGCATATGATCAAAAAAAGGCAAGCCCGTTTGGACCGTGCTGGCGCCAGTTCCATCTAGATCGACTGATACGCTGATTTGAGTCTCGCGGGTTTCGCGATGAATTTGGGCGGTACGCGATGACATTATGCTAATACCAAAAAGAGCAAAGGGTGGGGAATAGGCCGTCGTGGCACTATTTTAGCAAAACACCCGGGTACGCCCAAAACCCGGGTCACCCGTCATCATTTAACGACGCCGCCAAAGCGTCCAGAAACACACGGTTCTGTGACGCCGTGCTGACGGTTACCCGAAGACAATCGCTCAGCGCATCGTGGGCGCCGTGAAGGTTTTTTACCAGAACGCCGCTCTGGCGAAGCGACTCAAAAACGAGATTGCCTTTAGCTGTGGGTAAGCGAAAGAGCACAAAATTAGCCTTGCTGGGATAAGCCGTAACCCCAGGCATCGCACCCAGCGCTTTATGCAGGCTCTCCCGGGCGTGACAGATTGCCTGGGCTTTGTCTTCAAACCAGTTCAGATGTTCCAGCGCAAACCCGGCAGTTATCTGGGTCAGTGTGCTGATGTTATAGGGCAAGCGCACCTTGTTAATCTCGTCCACCAGCGCTTTTGGGCCTGCCAAAAAACCCAGGCGCAGCGCGGCGAGGCCCAGTTTTGAGAACGTGCGCATGACCAGCACGTTATCCAACGCGCCAGCGCGGTCCATAAAAGATTCACCACAAAAAGCGTGATAGGCCTCATCGACCAGCACAATGCCACTACTGGCGCGGGCTACCTTCTCGATCAGCGCGGGATCACAGGAATTGCCAGTGGGGTTATTGGGGTATGCTAAAAACACACAACATGGATCATGCTGATCGATTGCGCTCAATAGCGCATCACCATCCACGCTGAAATCCGAATGGCGGGGCACATCCACATAATCACAGCCGGTGATTTTGGCGATGACCTGGTACATCGAGAAGCTTGGCTCCGGTGCCAGCATGACCCGCCCGGGCCCACCTACGGCCAAAGCCACCATCTGGATAAGCTCGTCTGAACCGTTACCCAGCAACAGCGACGCCTTATCCGGTACTGAGAAACACTTGGTTAAGGTATTGATCAGAGCCTCAGCAGCGGGATCGGGGTAACGGTTGAGCGGCACGGCTGCCAGCCGTTCCAACCAGGCGTCCCGCAAACCTTCATCCCAAACGTAGGGGTTTTCCATGGCGTCCAGTTTGATGAGGCCCTGAGCACTGGCGACCTGATAGGCCTTCAACTCGCGAATTCGAGAAGGTATCCAACGCTGACAGACTGGATTTTCAGACATCTTCACCAGACCCTGTAGATTGGCCACGGTACTCGGCTGATCGAGCATGTGCCGTCAGTTTCTCGGCACGGGCCAAAGCGGATGCGACGGGTGATAATGCCGCTGCACCTGCTGGTGAGCAATGAATCACGCTCGAGCGCTTCTGAAAATCATAGACCCCAAGAGGGGAGCTGAATCGTGCCGTACCGGCAGTAGGCAGTACGTGGTTTGGGCCAGCGCAGTAATCACCGAGTGACTCGCCGCTATGGTAGCCACAGAAAATCGCCCCGGCGTGGCGCACTTGCTCGAGCAATGGCTGCGGGTCCGCCACCATCAGTTCCAGATGTTCTGGTGCAATGCGATTTGCCAGGTTAATAGCCTCGCCAATGGAAGCGACCTCGATCAAGGCGCCCTGGCCCGCCAGGGATTTTTCAATAATCGTCCGGCGTTCCATACCGCTTAACAGGCGGGATATCGCCTTTTCGACCCGCTCTAACATCCGCCTATCTAAAAAAATTGCAATAGCCTGGGCCTGTTCGTCGTGTTCCGCCTGGGCAAAAAGATCCATCGCCACCCAGTCGGGATCAGCACCGGCATCACAAATCACCACGACCTCTGAGGGTCCAGCGATCATATCGATGCCTACGTCACCAAATACCTGCTTTTTTGCCGCGGCAACATAGATATTCCCGGGGCCCACAATCTTGTCGACCCGAGGCACGGTGTGCGTGCCGTAAGCCAGCGCCGCAATTGCCTGAGCGCCGCCGATGCGAAACAACCGATCCACACCCGCGAGGCGTGCACTCGCCAATACAGCCGGACTGATCTCACCACCGGGTGTGGGCACAACCATGATGAGTTCCCCAACACCGGCAACCTGCGCCGGGATCGCATTCATCAACACCGAGGAGGGATAAGCCGCTTTACCACCAGGCACGTACAAACCCACCCGATCCAGCGCCGTGATCTGCTGACCCAGTCGTGTACCGTCGGCTTGTTCAAACTGCCATGACGATTCCCGCTGATGCTCATGAAACTCCCTGATTCTTTCAGCTGCGGTTTCCAGGGCTTTTCGCAACTCAGGATCCAGTGACTCACTGGCCAAGCGCCACTGATCAGAAGGTATTTCAAGCTGTTCGGCGCTATCCAGTTTCAGTGCATCGAAACGCTCGGTCAGGGCCAACAGCGCCTGATCACCCTCGTGACGCACAGAGCTGATTATGTCCCGAACCGCCTCATCCACCGACACATCAAAGGACTGGGCCCGGTCCAACAGGGCCTCAAGTGCCGCATCAAAGCCGGGTGTGTTAGCGTCTAATATCCTCACGCTTCACTGAAGCCCAGAGTTTGCGATTGGTAGCTGTGTATCAGATGCTGACATGACGAGATGGCGCTACCCTGCGCTACTGAACTGCACTGACGAGCTGCGGGCGTGAATCCGACACCCTCTGGATATCGGCACCACAATGCAGGAGCTTCTCCTCAATGCAGTCATAACCCCGGTCAATATGGTAAATCCGATCGATCGTAGTTTGTCCTTTTGCGACCAGGCCAGCCAGCACCAGGCAGGCCGATGCCCGCAGGTCCGTGGCCATTACCTGCGCACCCCCCAGCTCATTCGTACCGTGCACTATCGCAGTGTTGCCACGCAGTTCGATGTCCGCACCCATGCGCTGCAGCTCTTGCACGTGCATAAAACGGTTCTCAAAAATACGCTCGGTGACGGTAGCCGTCCCTTCGGCGATGCAATTCAGAAGGACGAACTGGGCCTGCATATCGGTCGGAAAACCCGGGTATGGGGCAGTCTGCAACGCCACTGCCCGGGGTCGGCGACCTGACATATCCAGCGTTAAATGGTCTTCTCCCACTGAAATTTCAGCGCCTGCCTCGCGCAGCTTTGCCGTCACTGCATCCAGATGTGAGGGATTGACACCATGCAGACTGATTCGACCGCCCGTGGCCGCACCGGCCACCAGAAAAGTGCCCGCTTCAATGCGATCCGGTATCACACGATGCGTGGCTGGGCCTAGATTATTTATGCCTTGAATCTCGATGATGTCACTGCCAGCCCCATCGATACGGGCGCCCATGCTGATCAGGCAACGGGCGAGATCCACCACCTCAGGTTCACGCGCGGCATTCTCAAGTACGGTGGTACCGCGCGCCAGGGTGGCCGCCATCATCAGGTTCTCAGTGCCAGTTACTGTGACAGTATCAAAAACGATCTTGGCACCGTGCAGATATCCGTTTGCTGCACGGGCCTTGATATAACCGCCGTCCACTGAAACGGTAGCACCCATCTGCTCCAGCCCACGGACATGCAGGTCCACCGGACGCGAACCGATAGCACAACCACCGGGCAAGGAAACCTCGGCTTGACCGAAACGGGCCAGCAGTGGTCCGAGCACAAGGATGGAGGCGCGCATGGTCTTGACCAGTTCATAAGGCGCGCAGCGAGAGGTCAGTTTAGCCGCGTTGACCTTAATCACTGATTTTTCATCTACCTGAATGCTGGCGCCAAGGCGGCCCAACAGTTCCAAGGTAGTCGTGATGTCGCGTAAATGTGGAACATTGGCCACCTGTAGATCCTGGTCAGTCAGCAGGGAGCTGATCAGCACTGGCAAGGCGGCGTTCTTGGCGCCACCCACGCGTACGGTCCCGCATAGCGTATTGCCGCCCCTGATAAGTAGACTGTCCAATGCGACGTATGATGTTTGGCAGGTGAAGTTGAATATCTGGCGGGGCTCTTTTTGGCCCCGTCTGCAACCGGCATATTCTAACGTAACTAACAACAAAGGCGCCCAAGGGCGCCTTTGATCGCAATCTATTGAGTAACCGCTATGAGCTCGGCGTCTGCTCCAGTTTCTTTTTTAACTCGCCGTTTTCATACATCTCCATCATGATGTCGCTGCCGCCGACAAACTCACCACCGATGTACAGTTGCGGGACGGTCGGCCAGCTTGAGTAGTCTTTTACGCCCTGGCGAATCTCGTCATCAGCGAGTACATCGGCGGTTTCAAACTCGGTGTCCAACGCTTGCAGTATCTGCACCGCGCGTCCGGAAAACCCGCACTGCGGAAAATCGCGATTCCCTTTCATAAAGAGCATCACCCGATTGCCTTCTACCACTTCCTTGATTCTTTGATTTGCGTCCATAGTGTCCTCTTTGTCCTGTTTGTCCTGTTTGTTTCTGTCCAGTGCCTACTGATTATCCCTACAGTGCCGCCTTTTCTTCCGGCGTCAGAGTTCGCATCGACAGCGCGTGGATCTCAGCCTTCATGCGATCCCCAAGTGCGCCATAAACCATCTGGTGCTGCTGTACCCGGTTTTTTCCCGAAAAATCAGCACAAACGATCTCCGCTTCAAAATGGTGTCCATCGCCCGATATTTCAACCTGAGCGCCGACAAGGTTGCTCTCAATCCAGCCCTTGATGTCTTCTGGTCTAACCATCTTGAATAACCCCTGAAAAATTAACCCGAATTCTTTACTTGAATTCGGCGGTTTTTAACTGCAGTGATTCTATCAGCGCATCCAGACTATTGGTATCGATGTACTGGCCGTACTGGTTGCGATAACTCAATATCAGACTGATCCCATCGATCTGAATGTCGTAAATCTTCCAGGCCCCGCTTTTCTCACGCAGACAGTAATAATCCACCGGGATCGGCGCCTGTCCCGGTATCACGAGATCAGTCGGCACCACAGCAATACGCCCGCCACCTTTTAGTTTGACAGGCCGATAGCGCAACTCCTCCTGACCGGTGTACTCGAACATCGCCGTAGCGTAACTGCGAATAAGCAGATCTTTGAAACCCACTGTAAAGTGCTGGCGCTGCGCCTCGCTGGCGCTTTTCCAGTGACTGCCCAGAATCAGCTTGGAGATCTTTCCCAGTGCAATATGCGGCACCACGAGTTTGTCAACCATCGTGTACAACGCGGCTTCATCGGATTCCAACTCCAAGCGCCGTTCGCTAAGCTCAGAAATCAAGCCCGACACGGTGGACCGAATCATCTCGTCCGCAGAAGGGGCGGCCTGAACAGCCGAACTTATGGCGCCAAGCGCTATTCCCACCAGCGCCGGGCACAAACGGCGACGCCACAAAAAAGACAAAGATGTAATCAAGTCAGGTGGTCCATTCAAACAACTCGGAGGATTCCGCTATTGTGCGGATTTATGACAGCGACCACAAATGGCATTTTGCTGTCAGTGTCAGAAAGGTCGACTCAGCAGGATCAGTCGAGGTAATAAGGTCAAGGCGGCAAACAACGCTAAGGCCATGCCCAAGGCGGTAAGCAAGCCAAAGAATATTGTCGGCAAAAAATTCGACAACACCAGTATGGAAAAGCCCGCGATGATAGTGATTGCGGTATAGAAGATGGCCCGGCCGATATTGGCGTGACAGTAGTGCAAAGTCTGCACGTAATTACCCAAACGGGAATACTCGTCGCGAAAACGGTAGATGTAATGGATACTGTTATCGACCGCGATGCCCAGGGTAATTGAAGCGATGGTAATGGTCATCATATCCAATGGGATACCGCCCCACCCCATCAGTCCAAGGATGATCGCTGCCGCCAGCAGGTTAGGTACGATACCGATCACAGCGAGCTTCCACGAACGGAACAGGATCAACAGCATTAGCGCAATGCCGAGCATCACCAGGCCAAGGCTCAATATCTGCGAGCGGTACAGACTCTGCAGCATGTTGTTGTA
>JAPKAJ010000387.1 GCA_028825345.1 Arenicellales bacterium
GACCTTGGGATCTCCAAGGCAGGCTTGGGTGCAGGATTAGGCACGCCGATCGTCGAGATGCTGGGTCCGAGGGTCTACAACACAGCTCGTCTGACAATCCTGGTTTCGGTGATTGCGATACCACTTTCGCTTTTTTTGGGTTTGATGGCCGCGATGCATCCAGGCACCAAACTGGATCGCACGATCACCTTTACAACACTTAATCTGATCTCGGTACCGGATTTTCTGGTTGCGACGACCCTGGTGTTGATATTTTCGGTCTCGCTGGGCTGGCTTCCCTCGATTGTTTATCTCAGGGGAAATGAATCAGGCTGGCTGCTGATAAAGACCTTGGCAATGCCGATACTGACCTTGGTCATTTTAGTCTCCTCGCAGATCATCAGGATGACACGGGCCACGGTGCTTAATGTCATGAGTTCGCCCTATATCGAGATGGCGATTCTCAAAGGGGTGCCCCGTAAAAAGATCATTTTGCGCCACGCTTTGTTTAACGCGATAGGCCCGATCGTTAACGTAATTGCTCTGAATCTTGCCTGGCTGGTGGGCGGTGTTGTAATAGTAGAGCAGATTTTTTCCTACCCCGGCCTTGCAAAACTCATGATAGAGGCTGTGCTTCTGCGCGATATGCCACTGGTGCAGGCGTGCGCGATGATCTTTTGTGCCACTTATATCGTGCTGATCTTCATCGCTGACATGGCGACGATTCTTTCTAACCCAAGATTGCGTCACCCGAAGTAAGAGGTTGCCAGGATATGTCTGATACATCGGAAAATACAAACCCTGCGACACAGTTTGATGAACTGCCCGATGCACCCCCTAAGCGCAAGGTAAAGCTCAGTCTGCCGGGGAAGATTGGCATAGGGGTGGTAATTTTCTGGGCCATTATCGTGATCATCGGACCCACGATAGCCCCCTATCACGAGGCCGATATCCTCGACGAAGAGTTATTCATCGTACCGGGCAGCGACGAGATGTATCCGGATACGGATTTTCAGCCGCCCAGCAAGATTGTGTGGCTGGGCAGTGATTATCTGGGGCGTGACACCTTGTCGCGAATTTTGTTTGGCGCAAGAACAACAATTGGTATTTCGTTGATTGCAACGCTTCTGGCTTATCTGTTCGGAGTTATCCTGGGTATTGCGGCGGCAGTGGGAAGCCGGTTTATGGACATGGCGCTGAGTCGAGTGAATGATGCGTTACTGGCTATTCCCTCGATCATGTTTGCGCTTGTAATAATCGCAGCGCTAAATAGCCCAACCATACCGTGGTTGATACTGATCACCGGCATCATTTATGCCTGTAGCGTTTTTCGTATCGCCCGATCACTGGGCCAGGAGGTTATGGTCAGTGATTTCGTAGAGGCAGCACGGGTACGTGGCGAAGGCTTATGGTGGATTATTACCCGGGAGATTCTGCCTAATATAACGATGCCGTTGGCAACCGATTTTGGCCTGCGTTTCGTCTGGGTCATCCTGTTTATCTCGTCCTTGAGTTTCTTGGGGCTAGGTGTGCAACCGCCGGCGTCGGACTGGGGCAGCATGGTGAAGGAGAATCTGCCGGGGTTGGTTTATGGCTCGTTCGCCCCGCTGATACCCGCACTGGCGATCGCGACGCTGACCATCTCTATCAACATGATTGTGGATGATATCTCTGCACATTCCGGCGGCAAGCTGGCTAAGAGAATGATCTCATGAGTGTGTTGCTTGAGGTCGATGACCTTCGCATCAGCGCTCGCAATGACGATGATGAGTTGACGCCGATCGTCAAGGGCGTCAGTTTTAATGTGGCCCGTGGCGAGGTGGTAGCCCTGATTGGAGAGTCAGGCTCAGGCAAAACAACCATTGCCTTATCGTCGCTCGGTTATACCAAGCCCGGTCTGGAATTTGTCGGCGGTGAGGTGCGCCTTGAAGGCGAAGACGTCATCACCATGGGTACGGATCAATTGCGAGGCCTGCGGGGTCAGCGGGTTGCTTATCTGGCGCAAAGTGCAGCAGCAACATTCAACCCGGCTCTGACGATTGGTGAGCAGGTTACTGAAACTTGTGTGTTGCATGGCATCCTGACCCAGGATCAGGCGAACGAGCGAGCTGAGTTTCTCTATCGGGCTCTGGAACTACCAGACCCTGATCTATTGGGTAAGCGTTATCCCCATCAGGTATCCGGCGGACAACTGCAACGTCTGATGGCGGCAACGGCACTGTGTGGTAAGCCTGAGCTTCTAGTGCTGGACGAGCCCACCACTGCACTGGATGTCACTACGCAAATCGAGGTATTAAAAGCCTTTAAATCAGTGATTAAACAGGAAAGCTCTGC
>JAPKAJ010000388.1 GCA_028825345.1 Arenicellales bacterium
TCAATTCGCCATCTCGAACGGTCATCATCACATGGGCGCTTGATAAATCATTGCGTAACACGTGCCAGGGTGCATCTAAAAGGCAGCAATCGGCGGGTGCGCCGGGTTTGATGCTGCGGATCGATGAAGGAGCGGATAATTCACCAAGGAACCCATTCAGGGCAGACTCCGGTGTGATGCATTCGGCTTCGTTAAGTAGATGACCACTCGAAGTGGTGCGTTTTGTTGCAGCATCCATGGCTGCCCAGGGGTCTGGGTGTCCAAAAGGCAGGTCGGTGCCAAAGGCTGTAGGCACACCGGCTAGCATTAATGAGTTCGTCCGATACAAGAAAGCGTGCTCGGTCATGGGAATGTCCTTAAGGTAAGCGTCGCCTCTCTCATGAACAAAGTTAGGTTGGGTGACCACGTTTAATCCAAGTACATAGAGTTGTTCAATCAGTGCTGGAGGTATCACGGATGCATGTTCGATCCGATCTCCGGCCAGGGTGCTGGCGGAACGAAAGGCAGACAGTGTGTAAACTAATTCCACTTCCGTAACACAATGCACGGCCACGTTGCGCTGCTTTTTGTGACTCTCTGTGATTGTCGATACGAAATCATCAAAGTCCGGTAGCGAGGAGTCATGCAGATGAACTTTAGTTTCGCCGACGGATAGACGAGGTGTTTGTCTGCAGTCGATTAATGCTGGTCTGCCCGACATTCGTACCTTTTGCAGAAGATCCTGGCTGACCTGAAGTTCACTAAACCACTGCCAGGTTTCGGCGTTGTTTGACGGTGTCATGTCGTTGATGCCAGTAACACCAAACGCCGCTAATTGCTGACTTGCCAGCCTCACTGGCGGCACATCAGAGCGCGTCAGCTTGCCAAGCAATTCATCAACATCGTACAGGCGCCCATCTTCACTGGTGAGTCGGTCTCGCTCGTGAGGTGCCAGGCTAAGGGCGGCATTGGCAATCATTTCCATGCCCGGGCTATTGAGTATCCATAATCGCCCGGATCGATGCTGAATTCTGATCGGGCGGTCCGGCGCCCAGGTATCCAGCCATTGGCGATCCAGATGTCCAGATACGCTTTCATGGTAGCCGGTGCCCCGCAACCAATGACGACCTGGTTGCCCCCGCAAGGCAGACTTCAAATCTGCTTCTGAGGCAACATCGGGTGGGCCGCAATTGATTGAGACCAGAGAAGCGGCATACGCGATCAGATGAGTATGGTGATCGTGCAGACCGGGTATCAGCAGATTGCCTTTAGCATCGATGACCGTTGAACCATAATCCAGGTTAGCCTGGCCGGTAGCTTCGATGAACTGGCTACCCGTAATGGTGGCATTAGTCAGTCGAGTCTTACCCTCTGAATCGAGCAGTTCAGCATTGAGGATATGTATGGTCTGATCATTCGTCTGCAATCTGGAGCCATTTCGTGACAAGGTCTGGCAGCAGTTTACCGGTTTCGTGTATCCAAGGGGTATCTTGCCGCATTCGGATCAGAAAAAGCCGCATCAACAGTCGTGAGTCATCGGGTTGATCTGAATGTGGCGTCTTGAAAAACAGAGTTCGCTGATCTTGAAGAAACTCTGGTGTCGATAAGTTAATCTCTCTAGATCTGACAATTGTGTTACCAGGTAATCCACGGCATTGGCTGATCGTGGGTTGATCTGTCGAACCTGCTTATGAGATTGTTCAAAAATTTTACCCAGGCAAAGGAAATACAGTGAGCGACTATTTATTCTCTGGACTTAAAGTCATTGACTGTGCAACGGTCATTGCCGCACCTGCAGCGGCAATGATGCTGGCGGACTACGGTGCGGATGTCATCAAAATCGAACAGCCCGGTGAAGGAGATATGTTGCGGATGTTGGGTGATATTCCAACAACCCCCTATGCTGACAGCGATTGGTTCTGGCAACTCGATGGTCGTAACAAACGGGGTGTGGCACTGGACCTGAAACAACCAGCAGGGATGGAAATCCTTCGTAAACTGGTCGCTGGTTGTGACGTCTTTATCTCCAATCAACCGTACTCAGTGCGAGAATCACTCGGCATTACCTATGAGGATTTGAAACCGCTAAATCCCGGTATGATCTACGCGTCTCTCACCGCCTACGGAGAAAAGGGTCCCGAGCGTCAACGCAAGGGGTTCGACCAGTTGGCCTACTGGGCACGAAGTGGACTGATGGAGCTTATGAGAGAGCCTGGAACGATGCCAACTCAGGGCCTTCCCGGTATGGGTGATCACCCTACGGGTGTCGCCTTATATGCCGGAATTGTGACGGCCTTATT
>JAPKAJ010000080.1 GCA_028825345.1 Arenicellales bacterium
TGCTAACGCCAATGCCAATGCTAATGCACTTGCGATCTTATTGTCATACATGCCCTCTTACCAAGATTCCAGGATCTTCCTGGCTATCAAAAGTGGGGTAGCCGGTCTAACAGACTTTGTGTCAATAGACCGAGCCGCGGTTCGGCCCGTTAGCTAGATTCTGGCCAAATTTGGCGATGTCGATTAATCTAGCAGAAGATGAATCAGGCTGTATTGAACCAAATGAGGGCAACCTTTAAATGAACGTTTTGCCTGATCAAAATGAATTAACCATTCAGTTTGCGCATCCGGCCTATCGAATGGCAGAGCGGTTTTTGTCACGAGGCACGGGCATAGGGCATTTTCAGACCTGGACCGATGAGGAAACCTGCTCCCGGGCGAGCGAGGCTGACGTTCTCGTGATTTCCGGGCTCTGGACAGATAATCTCCTTAAGATCGCCCCTGGCCTACGTTTTATCCAGACCATCAGCGCGGGCTATGAGCAGTTTCCGCTGGATGAGCTACGCACGAGGGCCATTCGGGTGGCAAACGCCAGCGGCGTAAATGCCGATGCGGTCAGTCATCATGCGATGGGTCTCGTACTTGCGTTGGCTCGCCAGCTGCATCACGCGAGAGACCAGCAGCATAATCGGCATTGGCGACCGATGATATCTGATCTGTCACAAAGAGAAGACGATTTGTGCGGGCAAACGATGTTGATCATTGGGCTAGGCGAGATCGGCTCCCGGCTGGCCAGGCTGGCAAAAGCGTTCGAGATGAAAGTTCTGGGTGTAAAACAGGATGTCGCTTCACACGATGGCACTGCAGATGAAGTGTATGCGCCGGACCAATTGCAATCTGTCCTGGCGCGCGCGGATTTTGTCGTATTGTGTTGCCCGCTGAATCGCTCGACCCGCGAGATGATTGATGCGAATGCTTTTTCGGCAATGAAGGCTTCCGCACAACTGGTTAACGTGGCGCGCGGCGGTTGTGTGCAAGAGAAGGCCCTTGCGGCCGCTTTAACAAAGGGACAGATCGCCGGTGCCGCGATCGATCACTTTCAGGATGAACCCCTTGGGCCCCAGTCACCTTTTTGGGCAATGGAGAATCTCATTATCACGCCGCACTCAGCGGGCGAGACCCGTAAATACGAAGATAACGTGATCGATATCCTGATTGAAAATATAGACCGGTTATGGGCTGGCAACAAAGAACTCGTCAATCAGATCCTCTAGTACGGGCTTCGCAGAGATTTAGGCGCTTGCCTGTAAACATTTTGGAGCTTAAGTAGAAATGAGTGAGCGGGAAATGAATCTGGGCCTTTTTCTCCAGCCTGTACACCGCAGCGAGAAGCCTTGGGCAATCGCGCTTCGCGAAGACCGCGAGACAGTACTCTTGGCAGACCGATTGGGGCTCTGTGAGGTGTGGATCGGGGAGCATTTCTCAACCCGGGCCGAACAGATTCCTTCGCCGCTGATGTTCCTGGCGACACTGATCCAGGAAACCTCTTCAATCCGATTTGGTACCGGCGTGATCAATTTGCCTTTTCACGACCCCGTGATCGTCGCTGCAGAGGTGGCCCAGTTCGACCAGTTAAGTGGTGGCCGGGTGATGTTCGGCATTGGCCCTGGCGGCCTGATGAGCGATGTGGAACTTTTCGGTAATAAAGAAATGCCCGAGCGTTATCGAATTGCCCTGGAATCGCTCGATCTGATCCTGAAATTATGGCAAGAGGATGCGCCGCTGCATTGGGATGGTGAGTACTTCGGACGCACCCTGGAGCGTCGAGTGTGGTTGAACCACGGTGTTGGCCAGTTCGCACGCCCACTGCAGCAGCCACATCCACCAATAGCAATGGCCATGGTTGGGCCGGGAGGGCGTACCGCCGAGACGATCGCAGAGCGGGATATGATTCCCATCTCAGCCAACTTCGTACCGATCGAAAACGTTGTGGCCCAATGGCGGGATTACGCTCTGGCAAAAGAGCACGCGGGAAAGCTAGCAGACCGACATGTTTGGCGGGTTTGCCGCAATATCTTGGTAACACAAACGGATGAAGAGGCGGCGGAACTTCTATCGGATCCCGACGGCGTTATTGCCCATTATTTTCGTTACATTCGTGGCGTCCGGCGAATAGAGGAATTTCAGTCGTTGCAACACGAAGCATTACCCGTGATCAATGAGTTTCTGGAAGTACCTGGCGCGCTTCGGGATTGCGCTATTGTGGGGTCTGCTGACACCGTGCTGGCCCGATTGGTCGACTTAGTCGATCAGTTGGGTCCGTTTGGAACGTTAGTGATGGTCGGACATGACTGGGATGACAGTGGCTTATCCCAAAGATCGATGCAATGTCTGGCAGAAAATACCATGCCGCAACTCAGAAAATATGTAGACTCGCTCGGTCCTGCCAGGTGGTTTGGATTGTGATTACATATTCCAGTGGATGCAGCAACAGGCGCCGGTCATCGTAACTGACTCTAATTCCAGCACACAAACAAGGCGTAGCCGGCTTTGCCTTTTTCAGTGTCGCAAACCCCCAGTGCTCTTGAGCAAATAATGACTGGTTGGGAGTAGCGCTGCAGTGAAGATCAAGTCATCCTTTTAAGAAAACGAGAGATTGACGTCGGTGATACCAAAGGGTACGCGGGTGGCGATCAAGCCTGAGGGGAGTTTGCAATGGCCGATGAGGAACTGCTTTACGACGACAGGCACATTGCCTTTTTCAAAGATATCTGGGGTGAGGGTTTCCTATCCCCTGGCGGCGCAGAGGAAGCGTCGCGGGTGGTCGAAGGGCTCGATCTGGCGGGCAAGAGGGTTCTGGATATCGGTTGTGGGTCAGGCGCCGTCTCGGTTTTGCTGGTCAGTGAGTTTGGTGCCGCGCAGGTCGTTGGAATTGATGTTGAGGATGATGTCTGCAATGCCGCCCGGCGCCTGGTCGCCCAAGAGGGAGTAGAAGATCGTGTGACCATCAGCAAGGTTGTACCCGGCCCGCTGGGTTTTCCGGATCAGAGTTTTGACGTTGTCTATTCCAAGGATTCCATTATTCATATTCCGGACAAAGAAGCCCTTTGCAGTGACGTGTTCCGCGTCTTGAAGCCCGGCGGCTGGTTTGCCGTATCAGACTGGCTGATTTCCCACGACGGTGAGCCTTCGGATGAAATGAAGGCTTATATCGTGGCCGAAGATCTCGAATTCGCCATGGCGTCGCCGGAGCGCTACAAAAACGCGTTTAACCAAACAGGCTTCATCAATGTGAAACTGACCAACCGAAATTCCTGGTATCGTGAAGTAGCGCAACACGAACTCGACTTTCTTACCGGGCCGAAGCGTCCGAGACTTGATCGCCAACATGGGTCGGACCTGATAGCGACGATGACAGACACCTGGCAGAAAATGACGGTCGTCCTGAACAGTGGCGAGCACTGCCCTCATCACCTGCGCGGACAGCGTCCGGCCTGGGAGAAAAGATGATTGGGACCGGTTTGATCAGTTCGAATTCCGCGATCATTTCTTGGCTGAAACTCAGCCGGAAAACACTCGTCGGCAAGGTTGATGAACCGGCTGTAACCGACATAAAGGGCAGTGACTGCATCGAGCAGGATCAAATCAGTTAGCGTCTTCTATCCTCAGAAGAGAGATCTTCGTGCTTTTCCATCGCATCTAGGGTTTCCATCAAAGAGCGACAGGCGCCGGCTTGCAAGTACTCCATGGCCCGAAGTGCGGATTCATGCGCAGTCTCGCTGGAGATAGCCCGTTCACTATCGACCAGCATAGAGATGGCAGGCCCCCTAGGGTTCTGGCAGGCAAACCAGGCCTAGCAATCCTTGTGGTCGGAAAAACCTAGGCCTCAAAAGCAACGGCGTCAAGTTTTCCAATGGCAATCATCAAATGATTGAATTGTGGGATTTTTATAATATTTTTCTATTAGGGGCCCATTATTAATCCAGGAGTCCATCCAGTGAAAAAATTCCTTATAGTTCTAGCGCTACCTTTGGCCGGTTGTGTGATGTCCCCCGTTGCACCTAGTAAATCTGTCTCCGGCTGTTTCGAAATCTCTGGCAGTCAGTACTGTGGCAAGCCGGACGCATCGATCGTGAGTTGTGAGAGAGTTGGAAAAAGCACCTATTGCAAGACTGTCAGCGGTACCAGCAAGTCCTGCTTTACCGTAGGCGGTAGTTTGTACTGTTCATAGCAGTCGTTTCCGATTCGGTTTTTTGGGAGTCGGGTGCCTGATGACTCCTGATTTCAAACCCGCCTGATAGAGACAAATCCGCAGCTTAAGCCTAGACTGCCTGTAATCACGATCGGCTTACCTCATCCAGGGTGTGGCCAGTTTCAAAAAAAAAGGGGGGGTTATGGTTGACCAGTTTTCCGGGCACTGTTTATGCGGTGCAGTACAGTTTCAATGTAGTACCGAACCGATGTTTCAGGCGAATTGCCACTGTGACGATTGTCGGCGCTCTGGCGGCGGCGTTTATGCTTCGTTCGCTTTTGTTGATGCCAGCGTACTCGAGGTATCGGGTGAAACCCATGCCCACCAGCATCTAAGTGACGCCGGCAATACGATTACCAAGCACTTTTGCCCATCGTGTGGATCACAGGTCTACACCGAAAACACCAAAGCACCCAGTCGGCGGGGTGTGCGGGTGGGCCTTATCGAAGATTCGAGCTGGTTTGAGCCCAAGGCCAATGTCTATGCAAGCCACCGCCTGCCATCGACCCCGATTGATCCAAAGATCAAGGCGTTTGACAAGATGCCTGGGTGAGCCGTTTCCCTTCTCACTAAGTTTTCACAATAGGTGGTATTCAGGATATCGGTGGTTCAAATGGCAGTGCTTGGCTTTTTGCCCGCGCACTACACAGCGCCATCAGCGTAATTCCGGTCAGTATCAAGGCGCCGCCCATCAGTGAATGCTCGGAGGGGATCTCGCCAATACCTATCCAAACGATGATGGGCCCAGCGATAACTTCGGTCATCGACAGCAGCGTCAGTTCTACCGCTTGCAGGTGACGGGCCCCGGCTGTGAATAGGGCGAATCCCAGCCCGATCTGAAACCAGCCCATACCGATGCAGTTAATCAGATCGACCCAGGGGATCGCAAAACCAGACCCGGATAGGCCTATACCGGTTAGTGCGTAAAGTGTGGCGACAACAGTTGCCGCGAGAATGGTGATGAGTTTGTCTGTGCCGGCTCGGGTGCGTAGTGAGATTGTCAGTCCAGCAAAACCCAGTGCGGCCATCAGGGCAAAGCCTTCACCGCGGCCTTTACCCAGCGAGAGTTCTTCGCCGGCCATGATACCGATGCCCACGGCAGCAATGATCATCGCTGCCCACATGTAAATGGCGATGCGTTCACCCAGCAGAATGCGTCCAGCCAGCGCGGCAAAAAACGGGGCACTCGCCAGTAGAAACATGGCGTTCGCCACAGTGGTGTGCTCAAGAGCCAGGATATAGCCGGTAAAGGCTGTGCCCAGACAGAGCCCGCCCAGCAAGGCAGGCCAGCCGGTTTCGATCAGCGTTTGCTTGAGCCTGTCACGGTAGCGAAAGCCCAGCCACAAGCCAAGCGCCAGCATCAGTGCCAGCGAACGGTACAGCAGCACATGCCAGGGTGTGGCCTCCTGGATCAGCCGATAGAGGATGCCCGAGGTGCTCCAGAAAATACCGGCGGCCAGTACCAAAGGCACGCCGATGCGCCGGTTGGAAACAAGTGTCACGGGAAGTGGGTTATTGGCTGTTGTTTGAAGGCGGCCCGATCATACGGGAACACGAACGCTTTGAGGTAGCGCAAAAACGCCGGCCACACCCGGACGATGTCTGGTAGCCCGGGGTTTACCGGTCCGCTGAGAATTTAAGTGGACTGGGTTCAGGGGCGAAGGGTCAGCAGCTTTCCCGGAATATTCTGTCGGGTCAGGTAGGGAATGTCGGATACAGACTCGATACGAAAGCCGTTTTTCTCAGCGCTTTGTATCAGTAAAGCCTCCCAACCGATTTCTTTCCAACCTTTGCCGTTGACTGTAGCCACCAGTACTCCATCGGGGGTCAACGCACTAAACAGTTGGGCAAGATCAAAGGGTTGACTGGGCTGGTGCGAGAAGACCCCAACGCAGATGACGGCCTGGTAGATCGGTTCCAGGGTCAGTTTTCCTGTCAGATCAGCTTCGCCCAGTGAGCGATAAACCCCCAGTGCCCGTGCCTTTTCCAGCATTTCCAAAGAAAGATCCAGGCCGTCAATTATTTGGTATCCAGAGTCAAAAAGCAGTTTCCCAACAAGGCCGGTGCCACAGCCCATGTCCAGAATCGGGGCGTTCAGTGAGGGCAGGTGCGTTTTCAGGCAGGCAACGGCTGCCTGCGGGGCGAGATAACCGAATTCATCAATGAGATCACCGTCATAGGTGTCAGCCCACTCACGATAAACCGCACGAAAATCATCGCTGGTTTTTTCGCCATAGTTTCGCGCCAGGCGTGGGTCGAGGTGGGATGACTCTTTGGCCATTCTTTATCGAAAGGAGTCAGTCCTGAGCGAGGTCTTTAAGTGAGGCGCCCATCGAGGCAAACCCACTTAATGACCAACCGCCATCTACCGGGATAACAGCGCCAGTAATGTAAGACGCCAGGGGTGAAGCAAGGAACATGGCGGCCTGGGCGATGTCGGCAGTGGTGCCCTGGCGGCCCAGGGGGACGGAAGCGGTTACGGCTTGTTGCATCTTGTCGGTCGGGGCCAGTCGTGCCATGCCCTCAGTATCAGCGATGGGGCCAGGAACAATCGAATTGACACGGATGTTTTCCCCACCCCATTCCATTGCCAGCACGCGCGTCACCATATCGACGCCGGCTTTGGCGGCGCATACATGGGCCTGCATTTCCATAGGCTGGAAAGCCTGGGGCGCAGAGATATTAATGACGGCACTGCCAGGCTTTCGAAGGTAGGGGTAAGCCGAGCGCATTACATGGAAGGTGCCCAGCAAGTCGATATCGACTACCGCCTTAAAGCCGTTGGCTGACATGCCGTTGACGGTTGCCGGAAAGTTGCCAGCTGCCCCCGAGATCAGCACATCAATGGGGCCAAAGCGCTCACTGAAGCCCCGACTGCACGATTCGATTGCCTCGTAATCGCGCACATCGGCACTAAAGCCAATCGCGTGGGCGGCATCAGCTGAAAGCTGCACCACCGCTGCATCCACTTTTGCCTGGGACCGGCTGACTACACCGAGGTTTGCCCCGGCTCTGGCGAAACCTTGGGCGATACCCAGGTTGATCCCACTGGTACCGCCTATGACCAGCACATTCTGACCAGTGAAGTTAAGCTCAATAGTCACGGTTATTGGGCTCCTATTGTTTTCCGGTAAAAACCGGCGCACGCTTGTTGATAAACGCTTCCAGTCCTTCCTGGCCATCACGTCCGGTCATATTGGCGCCGATCTCCCGCGTCTCTAGTGCGGTTTGAGCCATGAAGTCATTGCCGAAGCTGGCGTGCAGCATCTGTCGCGCCGAGGCAAATGCCTGGGTAGGACCTTTAGCAAAGGTATGCGCCAACGCTATGGCAGCTTTAAGAGCAGTGCCTTGAGGAACAGTACGGGTTGCCAGCCCCCACTCGACAGCTTCGATCGCTGAGAGTTCGCGGTTTTCAAAAATGAGTTCCTGAGTGCGGCGCAATCCAATCAGCCGGGGCAACAGCCAGGTAGAGCCGCCGTCAGGGCTGAGCCCCGCTGCAGTGTAGGCCAGTCGATAACGGGCAGTCTCATCTACCAGAACGATATCACCGACCAGCGTCATCGGTACGCCGCCGCCTGCTGCCATACCATTGACACCGACTACGACTGGTTTGGGCATCGTCAAAAGACAGTGCTGGGCTTCGTGCCATCGATCGGCAACGCTAGCCAATTGCTCCGTATCCGTACCAAAGTGCTGGAATTCTTTAAGATCGCCGCCGAAACTGAACATCGGCCCATGGGCGCTGAAAACCACAGCCCGTACCTGTGGATCGTTCTGCGCTTCGCTGGCGGCGGACAGGAGATCCAGCGCCATCTGTCGCGACAGCGTATTGCCTGAATCAGGCTGGTTCAGGCAGATCACGGCAATTGCCTGATCGCGCTGATAGTCAACGTGAGTGAGATCCAAGTTGTACTCCTTGGGTAAATGGATGGCAGGCCGACAATAATGACGCAAACCAGGTCGGTATATCAATTCTCTGGAACAACCACAGGTCATTTGGCTGGGGATTACCTGCTGGGCTCATGGGTGATAACATTCCCGTTTAAGAATTATCTTAAGGATATGCGATATGGCCATGGGAAAGAAAACCACTCTTGAGGTGGAGTTACACCAAGATACCGTAGCGATGCTGGAACACGCAAAGGAGACCTATGGCTTTCGCAGTACTTCCAAGGCATTGCGAGTCATTCTGGATTACATGGTCGCCGATGCTGATTGGGACGAGGTGTTCATGAATCAGCGCTGCCTGCGCTGCGGTAGCGGCCAGGGCTGGCAGCAACCGGATTCATGATATCAGGGCAGCTTGCCCCATGGTGGCCGTTACCTGGATTAGTCAAATGACAAGTCAAATCAAATCGATAAGCACTGAGCAGTCTTATGCCGAGCAGCGTCAAGCGCTGGCGGGAGCATTTCGTTGGGCAGCTCGGATGGATCTGCACGAGGGGGTGGCCAACCATTTTTCGCTGGCAGTGAACGATGAGGGCACCTCTTTCCTGATGAATCCAAACCAGGTACATTTTTCGCGTATCCGCGCCAGCGATCTGCAGCTACTTGATGCTGATGATCTTACAACGATGGAAAAGCCAGACGCACCGGACCCAACGGCCTGGGGATTGCACGGCGCCATTCATCGTCATTGTCGGCACGCCCGCTGCGTGATGCATGCACACCCACAGTACGCCACTGTCCTCGCGAGCCTGGCCGACAGTCGGTTGCGGCCAATCGACCAGAATACGGCAATATTCTTCAACCGCTATGTGATTGATAATGAGTATGGGGGGTTGGCTTTCACCACTGAAGGGGAGCGGTGCGTGCAACTGCTATCCAACCCGTCCCACAAGACTATGATCATGGGCAACCACGGCATCATAACGATCGGTGACAGCGTCGCAGAAACCTTTAATCGTATGTACTATTTCGAGCGTGCCGCGCGCACCTATATCCAGGCGCTACAAACCGGTCAGCCGCTGCGTATCCTGCCTGACGATGTCGCCGAGAAAACCGCAAAACAGCTGGATGCCTACCCGGAGCAGGGATTCCGACATTTTGATGAACTCCTGGCCATACTTGAGCGCGAAGAGCCCGAATTTCGGGATTGAAGCAGCGCCTGCAGGCGCTGCTTAGTTTAAGGCGTTACTCTATTTTCCCCGCACTTGGTAGTATGTTCCGTCTACAAGATACGCACTGTGGCGAGGGGGCTCTTAAACTAGACGCAGACGTCAGAAATACACCCTGATGTAGGTCAGTTGATACGACCCACAATGGCTTTTTCGCCCAGATCATCACCTCGGGCTTGGC
>JAPKAJ010000389.1 GCA_028825345.1 Arenicellales bacterium
TAACCATCTGGGATCGAGGGTACCGACTTCGCGCACAGGTCGGATCTATCTTCCCTCCGGCGCGGGAGGGGTTTGATCTTAAGAGTGAAGAGTTCGCCTGGTCCTTCCCCAACGTCGAGACCGCGATTACCCGCTTTTACGACTGGATACTCCGGAGCCCGGCGCGCGGTTTTAAGGATATGCCGATTGATTCAAGTCAGGAAGATTACCGGCTCCTCGGGCGAGTACTCACCGAGGGCGAGCCAAAATCTGAACGGCGTCGCTATGGAGATGCCAAGCTCATTGTTACCGCAGCGCCAATCTGGGCCGAAGGAAGGATCGACGGCGCGGTCCTGATCAAGCAAAGTGGGAACAAGCTACTATCCTTGCAATACCGAACCCTACAGCGCTTTACATTACTGTTTCTGGGAGTTTTTCTCTTTTTGTCGGTGGCGATCTTGGTATTTTCGACTCGACTAACGTACCGCGTAGGGCGACTACAGCGTGAAACCGAGCAAGCGGCAACACCGGAAGGCCGACTGCTCAAAGATCAAATTCGACCCGGTGCCCGCTCCAGTGATGAACTGGGCAGTCTCACAAGAAGTATCTCTGGACTGCTTCACAATCTTGGCCAATATACTCGCTACCTGGAGAAACTACCTGACACTCTAGCGCACGAACTCCAAAATCCACTAAATGTTGTCAACTCGTCCCTTGAAAATCTTCAGTACCACCACCGCGAGTTAGCAGATGATAAGCATCTGCAAAGAGCGCGAAATGGCGTTGGCCGACTTCGCTCAATCATCACAAGTCTGACCGAAGCGGCGAGCCTGAAAGAGGCCTTGAGCCACGAGCAGGACGAGCGATTTGATCTTGCTGACTTGATTGACGGCTGCGTTGAGGGATACCAGGCCGTTAACCCGAAACACCGGATCGTCTCCACCCGTGTGGCTGGACCTATAATTATTGAGGGGGTTCCTGACCGCCTTGCCCAGATGCTCGATAAATTGATCGATAACGCAGTCCAGTTCGGAGCAGACCAAGGGCTAATCGTTGTCAGCCTGAGAAGGAATGCCGATGGTATTGAATTAACGGTTGCAAACGATGGCGCTGCTCTCCCAGTTGAGATTGTTGACAGGCTTTTTGACCCGATGGTCTCCAGAGCCCGGGATGCACGAAAAACGCACCTAGGTCTAGGGCTTTACATCGTTCGTCTGGTTGCGGAGTTTCACAACGGAACAGTTGTGGCGCGAAACCGTGCTGGTGACCGTGGTGTAGAAGTTGTCGTATCCTTACCCCAGGCGCGCGTTCCACCTCGTTGATTGAGGTACGCGCCCTGCCCCGACCATCTCTACTTAAGGCCCAAGGCCATCACAATGTCCGAAATGCCTGGTTTCCCATCGCAGACCTCCTTCGCGGACAGCCCTTGCAGCTCGTGAGGGAAAACCAGCCATTGATCAGTCTCGTGGACAAAATAGTCAGGGATCCTGCCGGTCTGGTTCTTAGTGGGTTTGTACCAGCACGTCGCGAGCCTAAGGTCCGAGGGCATATTACGCCGGCAACGAGCTCTAAGGTCCGCTATTACGGCTTCTATACTCTTTCCTGAATCGAGGACATCATCGACGATCAGGAGTGAATCGTCCCGATTGATTTTACGAACTAAGTAACCTAGGCCGTGAACCTGGACCGTTTCGGCCGTTTCCGCAATACCTTTGTAATAGGATGTCCGAATAGCCACGTGGTCAGTCGCTATGCCGGCATAATCCAGAAGTTCCTGGACTGCGATCCCAACGGGCGTGCCGCCACGCCAGATACCCACAATAAAGTCCGGGCGGAATCCGCTTTCGATGATCTTCTGCCCGAGTAAAAACGAATCCCGCAGAAGATCGTCAGGTGAGATAAAGTATTTTTCCATCAAGGACTCCTAAGCTCAGAGTTGACACAATTACTGGGTGCCGCCACGCGCCTCACCCCTGTCAGGACGATCATCATCGTTCACTTTTTTGGTTTCGGCTTTCTGAGCTGTTGCTTGAGAGTCCCCGGTCGAGCTTGTTGCCTCGCCCATCTCGGCATCGTCTTTACCCTGGGCGAACAACTGCATCATGTGTTGGGTGCCAGTCAGGTGCAGGGCTTCGTCGCGGGCAATCAGTTTAATGACCTTGGCGTTGCCTTCCATCTTGGTGCGTTCGGCAAAGGCAAAGGAGCAGGCGAAGCTAACGTAGAAGCGAATCGCTTCAAGAATGTTAACCGAGGCAATGGTTAGATAGAGCTTCTTTTTAAGATCGCGCATATTCA
>JAPKAJ010000081.1 GCA_028825345.1 Arenicellales bacterium
GCTGGCGGCAGTTGAAAACATGCGGAATTGGCGGTCAGCCTAACTTGTGGGCAAGTTGCGTAAACGGAATCTTTTCAGAAAAACATTAGCGCTTGCATTAGAGTAAAGCAGGCCTTTAAAAAAGAACGTTATTTTTAACAAAGGAGAATGAGATGAAGAAATCTAAATTAGAGGAAATAATCCATCAGGACCTTGTCCTGAAACAGGCCTTGAGTGACTCTCGAATCAACCGCCGCGATTTTCTTGCGTTTACCGGCGCGATGGGTATGTCAGCCACGCTCGGTGGTGCGCTGTGGTCTGGCCGGGCTCTGGCTGCAGACCCCAAACGTGGCGGACATATGGTCTCGGGTCTTAATGATGCCAACACGTCAGACTCTTTAGACTGCGGTCTTTTCAATGCGACCTACATGATCTGTGTCAGTCGCGCTTTCCGTGACAGTCTGGTCAATGTCGCCCAGGATAACAGCATGGAACCCGCTCTGGCTGAAAGTTGGGAAGCAAGTTCCGATGCCACGATATGGCGATTCAACATCCGACAGGGCGTAGAATTTCACAACGGCAAATCTCTAACCACGGATGACGTGGTTGCCTCAATCAACAAACACCGAGGTAAAGACAGTACGTCATATGCCACTGGCGTATTTTCAGGGATTAGTGATGTACGCGTTGATGGCAATACTGTTGTTGTTGAGCTCACAGACGGTAATGCGGACTGTCCTGCACTGTTTACTGACTACCACTTCAACATCATGCCATCCAAGGATGGCGTCGCAGACTCGCTGTCACCTCATGGAACAGGTCCATATCTACTTAAAGAGTACGACCCTGGCGTTAAGACCGTTCTGGAACGTAACCCGAACACCTGGCACCCAAATGGCGGAGCTCTTGCTGATTCACATGAAGTCATTGCAATTCTGGATGATACCGCCCGACAGAGTGCGCTAATCAGTGGCTCGGTCGACGTGATTAACCGACCTGCACTCAAAGGAATATCACGCCTGAAAAAAGTCAAAGGCGTCAATATCATTGACGTTGCGAGCAATCTCGCATTCACGCATCCGATGCGGATGGATGTACCGCCATTTGACAATAATGATCTGCGCATGGCGCTGAAACTTTCCACACCCAGGCAGGAGTTCATCGACAAAGTGCTGTTTGGTTACGGTGCTATGGGTAACGATCAGCCACTGGGGCCTGGTTTCGCCAGCTATGATCCAGACCTGAAAGTTGAATATGACTTAGACAAAGCCAAGCATCATCTGAAAAAAGCGGGCATGGAAGGTGTCAAGATTGATCTTAGTGCATCGAATACGTCGTACGGCGGCGCGATGGATGCGGCACAGTTGTTCCAGTCGCACTGGGCCAAGATTGGTGTCAACCTGAACATCATTCAGGAACCCCAGGATGGTTACTGGAACAACGTCTGGAACGTAAAACCGTTCTGCACCTGTTACTGGGGCGCACGTCCAGTGGAAGATATGATCCTGTCAATTGCTTATCTCTCCGAATCGCCCTGGAACGACACAGTCATCAAGAATGCACGTGTTGACGAACTTGTGGTTGCGGCGCGTGGAGAACTCGACCAGCAAAAGCGCATTGCCATGTACCAGGAGGTACAACACATTATCTCTACCGAAGGTGGAACTATTATTCCCGCTTTTGGTACTGACGTGGCAGCCACTCGTGATTCGATTGGTGTTGGTGATCAGATTGGCGGCGGATGGGAAATGGATGGCGGCCACTACCTCAAAAGGTGGTGGAAAGCCTAAGCAGCTGATTTTCTGGTGCAGAATAAGCGGCCTTCGGGCCGCTTATTTTTTTGTGATTCGTTTTGAAGTAGCATCGATTCGCGCAACTGATCACCGCAGTTTTTCGGTTCGAGAGCCAACCGAGAATCCCTGCCAGGACGATCGGGCAATGCATATTCGAACTTTCTGAGCTACAGTAAGTCACAAGGGATAAACAGATCTGCCTGATAATCAATAATGAATAAGATTCTTCTCATGGTGTTGCAGCGCTTTGGTCTCGGCCTGCTGACGCTATTTGTAGTTTCTATGATTATCTTTGTAGGTGTTGAGTTCCTGCCAGGCGATATTGCCGAGGCCTTGCTGGGTCAAGGCGCCAGCCCCGAAAGCGTCGCGGCCCTGCGACACAAACTGGGGCTTGATGTATCAGCACACACCCGCTACATCAATTGGTGGCTTAATGTGCTGCAAGGTGACTTTGGCACTTCATTAGCAAATGGTCGCGATATTGCAGAATTAATTAAAGTAAGATTGGCCAATACACTGTTTCTTGCGGTGGTTGCAGCATCAGTCTCTGTGCCTCTTGCCATCATCTTCGGTATCCTGGCGGCCTTATATCGCAACAGCCTCTATGACCGTTCAGTGAACGTCATTACCCTAGGGGCTGTCTCGGCACCCGAATTTCTTGTCGCTTACATTCTGATTCTGTATTTTTCGGTCACATTGGGCTGGTTTCCAAGCTTGTCTAATGTAGACGCCAATACGACTTTCTTCGAAAGACTCCATCGAGTTGCCCTGCCCGCAGTTACCCTGACCGGCGTTATTCTGGCTTACATGATGCGTATGGTTCGTGCTTCCATCATCAATCTTCTGGCAAGCGCCTATATCGAGATGGCCCACCTGAAAGGAATGTCCAAGTTGCGTGTCATTGTTAAACACGCCCTACCAAATGCTTGGGCTCCGATCTCCAACATTATCGCTATCAGTCTTGCTTATTTGGTGGTCGGTGTCGTGGTTGTGGAGGTAGTATTTATTTATCCCGGGCTGGGGCAATTAATGGTGGACTCGGTGTCGAACCGAGACATCCCTGTCGTCCAGGCCTGTAGCATGATATTTGCCGGAACCTACATTCTGCTGAACCTGACTGCTGATATCGTATCGATCTGCACTAACCCCAGGCTTTTGCACCCAAAATGACGCCCGACCAAGCAACAACAGCGAATCCGACTATCGACAGGGTCGCGCCACGCCGATCCCGGATGAAGAATATGTTCCGGGAAATACTCAAGGCCCCGATTACAGCAAAATTTGGCATTCTGGTAATCCTGATCTATGGGTTTGTAGCCATCTTTACACCTTTTTTGACGCCTTATGGTGAGACTGAGATCGTTGGGCCCGAATTTGATGTGTGGGGAGACACGTTTATCCTCGGCACAGACGGCCTGGGTCGTGACATGCTCACCCGACTGCTTTTCGGTGCGCGAAATACTGTTGGCATTGCCTTTCTAACTACAGTTCTGGCATTTTTAATAGGAGGATTGACTGGTCTTTTTGCTGCAATATATAGCGGATGGTTTGATCAGATCGCAAGCCGCATAGTCGATGTGCTTATGGCGATCCCTCAGCTTATTTTTGCCTTGATGTTGCTGACCATATTCGGCACATCTATCCCCACGCTAATTATCGTTATTGCGACTCTGGATGCTACCCGCGTCTTCAGGGTTACTCGGGCAGTAAGTCTAAATGTGGTCGTGCTCGATTATTTTGAAGCTGCACGACTGCGCGGAGAACACATCTTCTGGCTGTGTATCCGCGAGATTCTGCCTAATATCACAGCGCCATTGCTCGCCGAATTTGGTCTACGATTCTGCTTTGTTTTTCTGATGATTGCGGCGCTGAGTTTTCTGGGACTGGGTGTTCAACCTCCAACGGCCGACTGGGGTTCCATGGTGCGGGAAAACGCCGTTTTGATTACCTACGGCGATATCACGCCCATTTTGCCCGCAATCGCCATCGCTGTCCTGACCCTGGGTGTTAATTTCCTGGTCGACTGGTTTTTGCATAAATCCAGCGGGCTTAAAGACGGTCACTGAGAGAACTTCTCCAACACACTACGCATGACGCCATGACTGATCGGTTACTCGAAATACGAAATCTTCAGATCGACGGCGAAAGCGATGAGGTGTGGCATGAAATCATCAAAGGCATTGATCTGAATCTTGACCGGGGTGAGGTCCTTGGCCTGATTGGAGAATCCGGCGCTGGCAAGTCAACTTTGGGTCTTGCGGCCATGAATTTTGCAAGACCCGGCTGTCGCATCCGCGGTGGGTCTATCCGTTTTGATAACAAAGAACTGACCGAAGAATCTGAGACTGCGTTGCGAAAACTGCGTGGAGTACGTATTGCTTACGTGGCTCAAAGTGCTGCGGCATCATTCAATCCAGCTCATCAACTGATAGACCAGTTCTCTGAAATCCCCGTGGTGCATGGCGTAAAGAAACGTCAAGACGCCGAAGCAGATGCAAAGGATCTATATCGCCGAGTATTGCTCCCCGATCCTGACGGCATCGGCTACCGCTATCCTCATCAAGTCTCAGGCGGCCAACTGCAAAGAGCGATGACGGCCATGGCGTTATCCTGCCGGCCTGATCTGATTATTTTTGACGAACCCACAACTGCGCTGGATGTCACGACTCAAATTGAGGTGCTGGCCACTATCCGCGACATTGTCCGAGAGTTCAACACAGCGGCTATCTATATATCTCATGATCTTGCAGTCGTTGCCCAGATGGCCGATCGGATTATGGTCTTGCGCTATGGCGAGCTTGTAGAAGAGGCCAGCACACGGAAAATGATGTCAGAGCCGCAAATGGACTACACCAAATCCTTGTGGGCTGTGCGTTCCTTCAAAAAAGAAACGGAGACCGCAGCTTCAGAGTCAGGCCCACTGGTTAAGGTGAATAATGTTACTGCCGGCTACGAAAAGGAAGACGTTCTGAAAAACGTGACATTCGAGATTCACCGAGGACAAACTGTTGCGGTAGTCGGGGAATCAGGCAGTGGCAAAAGTACTGCAGCCAGAGTCATTACCGGACTGCTTCCACCACGGCTGGGTGATATCCAGTTCAATGGCAAGCCTTTGCCTAAAGACTACAGGTCTCGCAACAAAAATCAGTTGCGCCATGCACAAATGATCTATCAGATGGCCGATACTGCGCTCAATCCCCGCCAGCGTATCCGCAGCATTATTGGCAGGCCGTTAAGTTTCTATCTGGGCCTATCAGGCCAAAAGAAAGAGGATCGTATACGCGATCTGTTGTCCCTGATTGAATTGGAGCCGGATGTCTACATCGACCGCTATCCAGACGAATTATCCGGAGGACAAAAACAGCGTGTAAGTATTGCCCGAGCACTCGCCGCCGAACCTGAATTCATTATCTGTGATGAGGTGACCTCAGCACTGGATCAACTGGTAGCTGAAGGAATTCTGAGACTTCTGGACAATCTACAACGGGAATTCAACCTGGCTTATATGTTCATCACCCATGATCTTGCGACTGTGCGGGCTATTGCTGATAACGTAGTGGTCATGCTTCAGGGTGAGATTGTCGAGCAAGGCCCCAAGCAAAAAGTATTCAGCCCACCCCATCATAAGTACACCGAACTGTTGCTCTCATCCGTGCCCGAGATGAACCCCGACTGGCTGGATGACCTGATTGCCCATCGCAAGCGACATGGCGCTATGGAATCTACATCGACCTCGTGATCTGTTAGCGTCGTTTCAGGGATGCACCCTCAATTTTTTGACCAGAAACCGCGATTAACCACGACCCACAAACGGCATTGTGGTTGCCATCACGTTCATAAACAGCACATTGGCATCCAGCGGCAACTCGGCCATATGCAATACACTGGTGGCCACGTGCGCCACATCCATCAGCGGTTCTGCCATGATGGCGCCGTTAGGCTGGCGTACACCCTCGCCCAGAGGTTTTGCCATCTCGGTAGATGCATTGCCAATATCGATCTGACCACAAGCGATGTTATGCGGCCTCCCATCAAGCGCAATGCTGCGGGTCAGACCCGACATCGCATGCTTGCTGACCGTATAGGGGGTGCTATTGACCCGAGGCATCGAAGCCGAGATAGAGCCGTTGTTGATGATCCGCCCGCCCTTAGGATCCTGACTTTTCATCTGCCCAAAAGCCCGCCGGGCGCAAAGATAAGCACCATGCACGTTGGTATTCAGCACTGCCTGCCACTCGGCTAACGGCAACTCATCGATATCGACCGGCCGGGCACCGATACCGGCATTGTTAAAAAGCACATCAATACGACCAAAGCGGTCGACTGTTGCATCAAACAGACTATCTACATCTTCCTCACAGCCCACATCTGTCTGCTGACACAGTGTTCTTTTCGAATCGGTGCCAGCCTCTGACACCGCGCTATGCAGCAATTCTTCCCGCCGCCCGGCAAGCGCCACACAATAGCCGTGCCGCAAAAATATTTGTGCAACGGCTTTACCCACCCCGGTACCTGCACCGGTCACGATAGCAACCTTTTGGCCTTCTTTCATTTTAATATCCTTAGAACGTTTTCGACGAGCCAAACCGGCAAGTCAGATAGTTATTTGAATCTGCACCCCAAGCCCCGTGCAGCAAATCCAACACGCACATTCTAAAAGTACGGGCGCGACACCGAACCGGGCGAGGTACATCATTAAGTAGATTCGCGCCTGTGAACTTTAACTTAGCCGTAACCTGCTCGCCAGCGAACAGTATTTTCACGCCTACCCGCAGGCGTGCGGGTAACCCAAACCCTCCACAGGCCTGGCAAGCCTAGGCGTTTTCAGATGAGTGGGGCTCATCACTTGGCACCCATCAACAACTCTGGAGACTTCAGCCATCAAGCAAAGATTCTTCAAGCGGAAAATGCGACATCAGTTCATAACCGCTCTCAGTGACCCGCACCTGCTGTTCAAGTTTAATGCCGTCACGCTCACCTGGGGCGCCCATGTAACTCTCAACACAAATTACCATATCTTTCTCGATAACGCCGTCATAGGGGTTAGGGCCCCGAAAAGCTGGTTTGACCTGCGGATATTCATCGGACATGCCAACACCATGGATAACACAGGGGTAGGCGTTAGGTTGGAATTCCTCCGCGGGTACGTAGGCACGCTGCTGAAAATCTTTCAAAGTTATGCCCGGACGGATCAGTTTCAAGTTGTGGCTGATCTCCTCCAACGCCAACTGATAAAGTTCCCGCTGCCGCAGCGTTGGTCGCGCCGGGCCGCAATGGAAAGTGCGTGATATATCAGCAAAATAACCCCTCGGCCCCACCATATCGGTATCCAGTCCGACCAGATCACCGGATTCGATTCGTCGCGGCGATGCTTCCTGCAACCAGGGATTGATACGTGGGCCTGAGGCCCTTAACCGAAAAGCTGTTGCACCAAAGACTTCAGATGATTCAAATTACACATACTGTGATAATTGTGTCGAGATGCACGGAAAATTAGTCCGTTGCCATTAGTAGACTGTCACATAATCAAACTGGACTTCTTATGACTGACTCAAATGTTGCGATCGGTTTTCCCGTTACCAACTGGATGCCACCGCCGTTTCCTCACAGGGAATCCCTAGAGGGGTCTTACTGCCGGCTAGAGGCGCTCGATGCAAAAAAGCATGGTCCTGAATTGTTCAAAGCCTTTGAGCAAGATGTTGAAAATCTGGACTGGGTCTATCTGCCGTACGGCCCTTTTGATTCACCAGAAACATTGCAGGAGTGGCTCCAAGAAGCTGCAGCGAAATCCGATCCGATGTTCTATACCGTCATTGACCCTCAAGGCAAAGCCATAGGAATTGCCAGTTACCTTCGTATCACCCCGGCCAATGGCTCGATCGAAGTCGGGCATATTCATTTTTCTCCCCGTCTGCAAAAGACACCGGCTGCAACAGAAGCGATGTACCTGATGATGAAATATGCTTTTGAGTTGGGGTACCGGCGTTATGAATGGAAGTGTGATGCCCTGAACAAACGGTCGCGTCGCGCTGCATTGCGCTTAGGGTTGTCTTTTGAGGGGATTTTTCGCCAGGCAACGATATATAAAGGGCGCAACCGTGATACTGCATGGTATGGCGCTATTGACCGGGAATGGCCACAACTTAAAGCGGCGTTTGAGACCTGGCTTGACCCAGCCAATTTCGATGATAATGACATGCAGAGGAAATCACTGTCTGAACTGACCACCCCTATTCTGGTATCTACTCACCCGTGAGCTTGAAGCTTCATACACAAGAATGGTTGCGCATCAGTAATGGTTATGATGCCGTAGCGAGCCGATCACGCTCTATCCACAGCGATTGTTATCTTGAGCCCAAATTCTTGCAGATCGAGCAAGAACAGGTATTCGCAAAAACCTGGCAGTTTCTTTGCCATGAAGAACAACTGCGTGACCCTGGCAGTTATGCCACTGCTGATATCCAGGGACAAAGCATCGTCGCCATGCGTGATACTCAAGGTGAACTACGTGCCTTTTATAACGTGTGCAAACACCGTGGTCATGAACTGCTGAGTGGTGCCGGCAAGGTGAAGACCATAACTTGCCCCTACCATGCATGGGTCTACAACCTTGACGGTAGCCTGCGCCGGGCCAGACGCAGCGAATTGATTGAGGATTTTTGTGAGGCCGACATTCACCTGGATGCCATCCGTGTGGAGACTTTCTGTCACCTGGTGTTTGTGAATCTCGACAACGATTCGTCGGCGCTGGCCGACGCCTCTGGCAACCTCGCTAAGGAGATTCTGTCTTATGCGCCTGATCTGGCAGACCTGACCTTTGCCCATCGCCTGACTTACCGCATCCAGGCCAACTGGAAATCGGTAGTCGACAATTTCCTGGAATGCTATCACTGCCCTGTTGCCCACAAGGACTTCGTCTCGCTGGTCGAGATGGATACCTACAAAGTCACAACTCATGGGATCTACTCAAGTCATATGGCGCAGGCCGGGCGTACCGACAACCAGGCCTATAACATCTCGGATGCCAGTGTCACCGATCATGCCGTGTGGCACCTGTGGCCCAATACCGCACTGATGCGATACCCCGGCCGGGGTAACTTTATGGTCTGGCGCTTCATCCCGGTCGGGCCCCAAGAAACTTACGAGGAATTCGATTTTTTCTTTGAAACCGCCAGGCCCGAACCTGCTGAACTCGAGGCTATTGCCTTCATTGATGATGTGCTGCAACCTGAAGACATCGGCCTGGTGGAGAGCGTGCAGCGCGGAATGCGCACCCCAGGCTTTACCCAGGGGCGCTATCTGGTTGACCCTGATGGCTCGGGCATGAGTGAGCACGGGGTGCATCACTTCCATGGCCTGATTCTGGACGCATACCAGCGGGCATGCGGCCAATGAATGCAAAGTCATCTGCTCCGCTCAGTGGGCGGGTTGCCCTAGTGACCGGTGGGGTCGGGGGGATCGGCACCGCCATCTGTGAGCGCCTGTCAGCCGAGGGCGCAACCGTCTATGCCGCAGACATTAGCGGTGATTCTGGTTCGGTGCCCGCGCAGGTACTGCATGCTGAGTGTGACGTCAGCTCAGAAGCAAGCGTCACCAGCGTGATGCAAAGGATCAAAACCGAACAGGGCCAACTCGATATTCTGGTGAACGCAGCAGGCATTGAGATCGAAAAAACAGTTGAAGAGACTTCGCTCGAAGAGTGGAA
>JAPKAJ010000082.1 GCA_028825345.1 Arenicellales bacterium
GAGCTCGACACCTATGCCAAGGAGTTTACGCCGCTGGAATACCGCTGGTACCTTGTGCCCGAGTAGCACTTTTCTATTGCTGTTGTTGGATATGACGTGTGGACAGTTTCAAAGCAGATTAAGCCGACAGTGGCGCGCTCGAACTGCGCTGGTACAAGGCGACCGGATCAGGTGTTGAACCGGGTAAACGGATAGCGTCCAGGCTCTATTGTAGGTGTTATTAAAAGTCGGTTAGATTCGCCGCTACGGGGTGTGGACGAGCACAGCGATCACCCGGCAATGTTTTGTCACCATGAAATGGAGTCAAGGGATGTCAAAAATATTCAATGGCACCACCTGGTTGGTCTTGGTGCGGCGCGGTGAGTGCTTTTGATCAGGCACCGGTCATTAACCGTATCGAGATATTTAGTCGGGAGTTCGTTGTCTTCGTGCGGGTCAGCGCGCTGGCCAGTGTGGTAACGGTAGTTGGTAGTACGCCGGCAACAGTACTATATCCGGGCCGTGATGTTGCCGGGTTGGCGGTCGAGACCAGTAGCGGCGGCGATGTTGGGGTCGCCACCAAAGCAGGCAATGCTATTCAAGGCCTGTGGATAGTTAGTTCTTTTTGCCTTTAGACCCTATAGCCTGGGTTGCCAACAGAAGTATTGTCGATACCAAAACCATTATTGTTGAGATGGCGGCGATGGTCGGATCTATGAAATCGCGTAGTGCACTGAACATACGCTTGGTCAGTGTCGCAGTACTGCCACCTGATACGAATATCGCTATGATGACCTCATCAAATGAGGTGAGAAATGATAACAAGGCCGACGTTATCACTGAGAATTTAATCTGCGGTAAGGTAATTGTAAAAAAAGCTTTCAACCTGGTGGCGCCGAGACTTCGCGCCACACGTTCTTGGTTGAGATCATAGGAACGCAGCGCTGCGGTTATAACAATCATGACCAAGGGCGTCGCCATCGCAGTGTGCGCTAGCACCAGGCCTGTAATTGAATTGTTTAAGCCAAACCGTCCAAAGGCATAGAAGACGCCGATGGCAATCAGAATTACCGGCACGATCAAGGGCGTTATCAGCAACATGAAAATCGCCTTGGTCACTTTGTGACGGGAAACAAACAGCGCATAGGCGGCCATGGTTCCAAGGGGGGTGGCCACCAGCATGGTTAGCACGCCTAACTGCAGTGAAGTCACGGTAGCGCGCATCCACTTTGATGATCCGAAATACTCATCGTACCAACGCATCGACCAGTTGCTGGGTGGAAACTCCAGGTATTGAGAGTCTGAAAACGACATGGGAATGACGATAAAGGTGGGAATCACCAACAGCAACATAACGATGGCTGCCACCACATAGAGCCACAAGCGAGCACCGTGGGTGACCTGGGTATCTGAGGCGGGACTGGTCCACCAGCTCATATCAGCGCTTTCCAAACAGTGCGGCGTCTAACTTGAAAAACCGCGCCGCCAGATAAAGAACCACAACGGTTGCAAACAGCAACACGACACCCAGCGCGCTGGCCGAACCCCAATCGAACTGATTCTCGAGTATTGCTGTGATCTGGGTCGCGACCATAATTACCCGGCCACCGCCAAGGACCGCGGGAGTCACATAAAAACCAAGACACAATACAAATACGATTAACGACCCAGCCACCATACCAGGCAGCGACAGTGGAAAGTACACCTGCCAGAATGCCTTCACCGGGGAAGCGCCGAGGTTAGAGGCCGCATACATCATGTTCTGATCGATTTTCTTCATCGCGCCATACAGCGGCAGAACAAGAAATGGCAGCATGATGTGCGCCATTCCGATCAGGGTGCCCGTCATGTTATGCACCAGTTTTATCGGTGAATCCCACAGTCCGATATGCTGACCAAAGTCATTGAGAATTCCCTTCCTTTGCAAAAGCACAAGCCAGGCATAAGTACGAACCAGCAATGATGTCCAAAATGGCAATAGTACGGCCAGCATGAATATGCCGGACCAGCGCGCGGGCAGCAGGGCCAGAAAATAGGCTAATGGGTATCCGATCACAATACAGATCAGCGTGGTAAGCAGACTGACCTCAAAGGTGGTCACAAAGGTCCTGGCATAGGACTTGTACTCAATCATTTTCCGGTAGTGTTCCAGCGTAAACTGTCCATCACCGCCGATGAATGACAGGTAGAACAACCAACCCACTGGTATAAATATGACCAGTACAATGATCAGCAAGGTCGGCCCCGCCAGGCTCATCAGAGTCCACTGCTCTTTGATTTCCTGGGCTTTAAGGGCCTTTGCGTTAAGCAGACGTTTGTCCCCGGATTCCGTCCCGTCCTCGGAGTTCATGATTAGCGATCCCGGGGTATGATAATGATATCTTCCCTTGGTAGTCCGATAGACACCTGCTCGCCGGGGTGTAATGAACCACTTCCGGCGACGGAACTGGTTCCAAAGCGGACCGAGAGTTCGGTCTGGTCATCGATGGCAACCAGAGCAAAAGCTGTTTCACCCTGGAATACTGACTCCACGACGGTACCTTTAAATACCACGACTTGATCGGTATCTGCCTCGCCATCTACCACGTAGAGCCGCTCAGGACGGATCACCAGCGACCAGCCATTGGGGGCATCCTTGACCGTTGTGTTGGTTATCCGGCGATCATTGAAGCACAGATAACCCGACTCGTCATGGGTAAGAGGCAACATGGTGGATTCTCCAATGAAATCCGCCACAAAGGCGTTCGCAGGATGATTGTAGATGGCCTTCGGTGTATCCACCTGGGCCAGCCGCCCATTATTAATCACTGCGATCCGGTCAGACATGGTGAGCGCCTCGCGCTGATCATGAGTCACATATACTGTGGTGACACCCAGCTTGCGGTGCAGATGTTTGAGCTCAATCTGCATGCGCTCCCTGAGTTTTTTATCCAGCGCGGAAAGTGGCTCGTCCATTAACAGGATACGGGGGCGAAAAACGAATGCCCGGGCCAGGGCCACACGCTGTTGCTGGCCACCGGATAATTGATCAATGCCGCGATTACCCAATCCCGACAGTTGCACGGTCTCCAGCGCTTCGTCTACGCGTGCAGTACACTGCTTTTGGCTCACACCCCGCAGTTTCAGGGGAAAGGCAATATTATCCGCCACCGACATATGCGGAAACAGGGCATAACTTTGAAATACCATGCCGACCCCACGTTTGTGGGGCGGCATTAGAATCACTTCTTTTTTATCAAAGCGGATGCTGCCGGCATCGGGTCGGTTGAACCCGGCAATGGCCATCAGCAATGTGGTCTTGCCTGACCCGGAAGGTCCCAGGAGAGTTAGAAATTCCCCACTGTTGATGTCCAGATCGACCGAATCCAGGGCATATAGGTCACCATATTTCTTAGTCAGCCCTTGGATATGAATAGGTAAGGCCGTTGAATGATTCAACGCGCCGTTGTCATTGTGATTAGCCAAGTATTTACACTCATTAGAAAATTAATGCCGGACGACGGGGTCGCCCGGCATTAAAAATGCTGTGGTTTATTCGCTGAGAAACTCCATATAGAGTTCGAGCGCCTCCTTACGGTGTTCAGCATACCAATCCAGGCTGACCGGCAACATCATCGGTACATTTTTGGGATGTGATGGTAAAGATTCTATCAACTCCTTTGGCGCGGTGGTAACCTCGTAAGCCTTCTTGTTGGTTGGTCCATAGGTAATATGAAAAGGCAGGTTGGCCTGATACTCAGGTTTGGAAATTTCAGCGAGAAATTTCATGGCCACATCCTTGTTTGGAGCGCCCTTGGGCATGGCAAAGCAGTCATAGTCCAGTAATGCCTGATTAAAGGTATAACCGACTTTCGCCCCATCCTTTTTGGCGTTGTCGAAACGGCCATTCCAGCCGGTAGTCATATCTACCTCGGCATCTTTCATCAATTGGGCCTGCTGCGCACCGGAACCCCAGAATACGGCAATATGGGGCTTCAGTTCGCGGAGCTTGTTGATGGCGCGCATCTTGCCCGCCCGGGTCGAGAGGACTTTATAGACTTGGTCCGCGGGCACGCCGTCTGCCATTAGCGCCGGTTCAAGCGCGCCGTCCACATTGTTTGCGCGGTAGGCACGGGTCCCGGGGAATTTTTCAACGTCAAAAAAGTCTGCCCAGGAACTCGGGGCATTGGCGCTGCCGGGTTCACCATATTTCTCAGTGTTCCATGCCATGACGGTGGCAAACACGTCGGAGCCGACACAGTAATCGGTATATAGGTTCGGGTAAAAGTCCGAAACATCAACAACACTGTAGTCAATCTTTTCCAGACAACCCTCGGCAGCTGCAGCAGCTGCACCACCGGAACCGGTGACCACGAGATCCCAGATGACCGAACCGGATTGAACCTGTAAGCAGGTTTTGGACATGCTGGCTCCGGACTCCCGATTAATTTCGATGCCAGTGTTCTTGGATGCATCATTAAATAGTGCATTATCCTGCGCAGCGCCATAAGTGCCGCCCCAGGATACTACGGTAATCGGTTCTGCGATTACTACGCTTGAGACCAGCATTGTCGCGGCAATACCGATAACGGTCTGCCCTGTTTTCCTTCCAAAAATCTTGTTGCGAAATTTCATTACTCATTCCTCCGTCTCTGTGATGATCTGGTTTTGGCCCGTTTAATTTTGTCGCTTAGTCGCTAGGACTGCTGGCCTGACAATCCTGAGCAGAATCTAGTTTGCTTCCTAAAATGGTATTAACAAAAGGTCCATTCTCAACAATCTATCATACCAATTTACTGAGCCTGCTACTTTTTTAACGTCAGCACTGCGTTTTGGGTGACGACCTCAGATATTCATGCGATCGAGCCATCGGTGCCAGGCAACCGATGTGGCCAAAAACCACGGCTTGCCGGTATACAGTGGTCGGGTCTGAAAATTGACACCATCGAGACCTGTTTGACCCGCTTTTGTGCCCAGCAGTTTCTGCCCCACCCGCATACCCAGATAACTGGCCATTGATACTCCCGATCCACAATAACCCATGGAATAGTAAATACCATCATGCTTCCCCAAATGGGCCAGAGTATCAAAGGTATAGGCCACATAGCCCATCCAGCTGTGACTGACTCTCACGGTCTTAAGGTCCGGAAAGATTTGTACCAGGTTGCGTTTGAGCAGTAACGCACTTCTGCGGGTATCGGTCTCAGAGCTGGAGACCCGGCCACCGAAGATAATCCGAGTCCGATCCGGCGAGGGGCGGTAGTAAAACACCACCTTGCGTGTGTCACTGACAATTCTGTCTTTAGGCATCAACCGATTCATGAGTTTCGGTTCAAGGGTTTCGGTGGCAATCATATAGCTGCCGATGGGTATTACTCGCCTTCTCTGCCATGGTGTGAGCGATCCCGTATAACCATTGGTAGCAATGATTACATCCCTTGCGTGCAATCGGCCTCGCGGCGTATCCACAATGAATCCCCGACCAGACCTGTCGATCTTTCCAACAGGGCAATGAGGTATGACACTGGCGCCCGCAGTTAAAACGCGATCCAGAAGTTCCTGGTGATAGCGCGCCGGATCGAGTGAGGCATGATTCTCAAACACCACACCGCCATGATAAACATCGGTGCCAAGCTCGCGCTGTTGTTCAGGGCGGCTTACGACATAACAGGGCACCTCGAGCCCCTCAGGCTGATGTTGCACCGAATCGACGAGTTTTTTGAACTGGGCCGAATTGTGGGCGGCATGGAAACGGCCGGGCACTTTGAAATCGCAGGATAACTGTTCTGATCCTACAAACCCCTGCATCCACTCAAGCGCATTGTGACCCTCCCTGATGATATTGAAAGCTGTCTTTGCATCATGCTTTCGGCTGAGTTCCGCCAGCCCAGGTTTTATACTGGTGCTGATTTGTCCACCATTGCGGGAACTGCAGCCATAACCGGCGTCCTTTGCATCGAACACCACTGTCGAGCGTCCAGCTCGGGCCGTCACCAGTGCGGCATTCAGGCCGGTATAGCCGGAGCCGATAATGGCGACATCGGCTTCGCCAGGTGGAGCGGTGTCCTTGGCTGACGGCCGCGGCGTACGCTCCCACCAATAGGGCTCCAACTTGTAATCCGATGTGAATAGTCCGTCCATTTTCATCGTCACCACCTGCTAGTTTAAGGTGCTGATCTGGTAGCTTGACCGCTCGAGCCAGTCGGGGTTGATCACAACCCCCCAGCCCGGACCCTCCGGGATCTGCACCTTGCCGTCTTTGGCAACGAGAACCGGATCGTAAAGCCCTTCCTGCCAGGGATAGTAGTTCGCATCCTCAATGGAAAATTCAACATAGGGACCGGCTGCCTTGATGGCTCCCATCAGATGCAGGGTAAAAACCGTGACCAGTGAAAGATTGGCTGAGTGAGGCGTACAGGGTAGGCCGCTTCTTAACGCCAGTTCTGCTACCTGGAGACTACGGCTTATCCCACCGAGATAACAGATATCCGGCTGCAGAACATTCACTACACCCATCGCCGCCATGCGCCGCCAGGTAGCCAGATCGCAATCCTGCTCACCCCCGGCGACATCTATATCCAATGAGTTGGCCACCTGTCGGGTCCACTCGAGTTCCCAGTAGGGGCACGGCTCCTCATAATGGCAATAGCCATAGTCCTCGAGCAGGTGGCCGACCTCGATGGCACGATCAACGGTATAGCAACTGTTGGCATCGGCCAGCAGATCGACATCATCGCCCAGCACCTTGCGCACCTTCGGCACCACGGCTTCGGTGCGGCCTTGAGACTCGTCGACATCGTGTCCGAATTCACTTCCGACCCTGATTTTGAAGGCATCGTAACCGTGGATATCGCGCAGCCTGGCGAGCCGGTCCGCCTCATCTTCTGCATTGATATCGCGTCGCATGCTGGAGGCATAGACCCGGATCGGCCGCGGGGTGCCTCCCAGCAATTCGCAGACACTCTTGTTTTCAAACTTGCCGTACAGATCCCAGATCGCAGTATCCAATCCACCCATGGCGCGGCGCAGGTAGGAGCCTGGAAACTTGTGCTCGCGCTCGGGGATCAACTGTATCAACCGGTCCAACTCGGCAATATCCTCGCCCAGGGCATAGGGTGCCACTTGCCGGTGCAACACCAGTGACGAGATATCTGAGTGGTAGCTCGAGACCTGCCCCCAACCCTGATGGCCACCTTCGGTGGTGACCCGAACAAACCCAACAAATTCTGTGCTGAAGGTTTCTATGCTTTGGATTTTCATGTTCCGCATCAGCCTATGCTCGTTGAGGTCTCGCAGCTACCGTGTTCAAGGTCTGAGTGGGACATAGAAATGGCTTGCATATAAGGTCCATTTCGAATAATTTAACATACCAATTACTATTGAATCATAGAGTCATGGTCAAAAGAAGCGCGGGGGCACTGCTGCAGTCTATCGAAATCGACTACGACTCACCCCGCACGTTAAGCACACAGATCACCATTGCCATCCGCGACATTATCCTTATTGGCGGGCTGCCAGCGGGGGCCCGACTGCCTTCGACCCGCACGCTGGCAAAAGATCTGAGCGTCTCTCGAACCACCATGGTGGAGGCCTTTGAAAGGCTCGTTGCCGAGGGACTGCTGGTTTCCACAACCGGCGCCGGCACATTCGTCAGCGATGCGCTGCGGACCAAACAACAGTACAGCCCGCCCTCAGTTGAGCCCGAGGCAACTGGAATTAAACAGCGGTATTCTCCTTCTTTGCAGCATCGGGGGTTCCTGCACCGGTTTGGAGATTCTCGCGATACTGCCGGACAGTGGAATACGTTTGGGGAACGACTACCCCACCAGGTGCGTGCTTTTACCACTGCCATGCCAGCGCTTGATCAATTCCCCCTTGCGCTCTGGGCGAGACGGAACTCCAGGCATTGGCGAAACTCAAGGGATATTGTTCTGGGCTACGGCGATCCAGCCGGCTATCCACCTTTGCGCCGCGCCATCACCGCCCACCTTAAGGCCACCCACGGAATTAGTTGCGAGCCGGAGCAGCTTTTTGTCACCAATGGCGCCCAGCAGGCATTTCATTTTATTGCCTCGGTCATCTTGGAACCGGGAGAAAAGGCTTGGATCGAGAACCCCGGCGCCATCGGCGCTCGTAACGCACTACTGGCAGCCGGTGCCGAGCTGGTGCCAGTGGGTGTGGATAGCGAAGGCATTATGGTGGAGCAGGGTATCAATAGGGCGCCACACTTCAGATTGGCCTTTGTCACGCCGGTGCATCAGCAGCCTATGGCCGTCACCATGAGTCTGGCACGGCGTCTCGCATTGCTTGAGGCCGCGGAGCGCGCCAACGCCTGGATTATTGAGGACGACTTTGATGGCGAGTTTTATTATGGCAGTCATCGCCTGCCAAGCCTGAAGAGTGTGGACCGGAGCGGGCGGGTTTTCTATGTCGGAACATTTAGTAAGACCCTGTTTCCAGCATTACGGTTAGGCTATTTCCTGGTGCCGGAATCCATGGTGGAATTATTTCGGACCGCAATCTCGGCCTACGTTTCGGGTGCGCCTTCGAACCCCCAGGCTGTGGTTTCAGACTTTATGGAAGAAGGTCACTATGCCACCCATATCCGTCGCATGCGCAAAATATATTTAGAGCGCTACGAGGTGTTCCTGGACTGCTCCAGGCGGCGCCTTGACGGCCTGCTGGATATCGAACCCACCGACGCGGGCCTGCACACCATTGGTAATCTGAAATGCGGATTGATCGATACCGACGTGGCAGCCCGTGCCGAGAAGCAGAACATCACAGTCACACCCATTCGCCGTTTTTGCATCAGTGATGCCGATGTGAATGGTCTGTTGCTGGGGTTCAGTGGTATTGACCAGTCGGCTATTAAGGCCGGTGTAGCCACCCTGGCCAGGGTGCTGGAAACCCAGGCATCTAGAATATGACCTACGACTACATCGCAGTCGATGCAGGATTGACGAGTTGCGTGCTTGATAACAACCTGACAAAAAAGTCACTACAAAACGTTACTGCTTGGGGCGGCGATGACGACTTCGATTACGACGATGGCGGCCTATCGACTCTATGTTTTTAACATTGGCGCCATCCGGTTCGTTTTGTTTTGCTGATCACCACGGCGCTGTTTTTGTTGGTGCAGGTATTGGGAAAAAACAACAGTCTGGGCGCGTGACTGGTGTTCGCATAAATATCAGAAGTTGTGTAAACAAGTGTCAACGCACGATCAATGCAAACTAGGAGGAGCGAGATGAGTCAATTGGAACCGGTCAGGATTCCGGCAGGTCACGGAAAGGCTGTACGTCTTGGGGCGGGTGCGAAAGTAAAACTTATCAATACCTATGGCACCCAGGTCGTCGACTGCTGGGCGTTAAATGCCTACGATCTGAATGAGTTCATGTCGATGGAGTCGACGCGGGCGACCAATGTGCGACTCAACCCCATCCTGGGCGATACGTTCCTCACCAATAGGCGCCGTGCGATTATTACCCTCGTGGAAGATACGACCCCCGGTA
>JAPKAJ010000390.1 GCA_028825345.1 Arenicellales bacterium
ATCATGGAAAGGAACGGACCCGGTAAATTTCAGGCCAAACATGATCATTCTGGCAACCCAGAAAAAGATAATGTCAAAGCCGGTTACGAGCACGCTCGTGGGGTAAAAGGTGCCCAGTTCGTCAGTCGAGTCGGGCCAGCCCAGGGTCGAAAAGGGCCACAGGGCCGAAGAGAACCAGGTGTCTAGTACGTCATCGTCCTGATACAGAGGTACGGCCTGGCCATGCAGTGCCTGTGCTTGTACCTGCGCCTGGGTTTCATCGCGTGCAACGAAGATATTGCCCTGATCGTCGTACCAGGCAGGAATACGGTGACCCCACCAGATCTGTCGGGAGATACACCAATCCTGAATATTGTGCATCCAGTCAAAATAGGTGCGACTCCAGTTAGCGGGAACGAAGCGGATGTCGCCGTCTTCCACCGCCTTGATCGCGGGCTCGGCCAGCGCTTGCGCCCGCACAAACCACTGGTCGGTCAGGTAGGGTTCGACGACCGCATGGGAGCGGTCCCCCCGGGGAACCATGAGGGTGTGATCGTCTATTCGTTCTATAAGATCGAGCGCCTTAAGATCGGCGACAATCCGTTCCCGGGCATCGTAACGGTCCATCTCATGATAGGGCGAACCCGGCAGATTGATTGCGGCGCTGGGGTCGAGGATATTTATTGGCGTGAGCCTGTGCCGGTTTCCGACCTCGTAATCGTTGAAATCATGTGCCGGTGTAATTTTCAGACAGCCTGTGCCGAAATCTGGGTCAACATAATCGTCAGCGATGATGGGAATCTCACGCCCGACCAGCGGTAACATGACCTGACAGCCGACAAGCTGACGATATCGTTCATCGTCAGGGTGCACCGCTACTGCGGCGTCGCCAAGCATGGTTTCCGGCCGGGTGGTGGCGACAATCACGTAGCCGCTGCCGTTGGCCAGCGGGTAGCGCAGATGCCACAGGAAACTCTGCTCCTCTTCGGCAAGTACCTCCAGATCTGATAGTGCGGTGTGCAGCACTGGGTCCCAGTTAACCAGCCGCTTGCCACGGTAGATCAGATCTTCTTCGTACAGTCGGACGAAAGCCTCGCGCACGGCGTGGGACAGATCTTCGTCCATGGTAAACCGTTCCCGACTCCAATCTAAAGACGCCCCCATACGCCGTAGTTGCCGGGTGATTGTCCCGCCGGATTCGCGTTTCCATTGCCAGATGCGTTCGATGAAAGCATCGCGCCCCAGATCATGACGGGTCTTGCCTTCGGCGTTTAGTTGGCGCTCAACCACCATTTGCGTTGCAATGCCCGCATGGTCTGTTCCACCCTGCCATAAGGTTCGATGGCCACGCATCCGGTGGTATCGCACCAGCGCGTCCATGATCGTATCCTGGAAGGCATGGCCCATATGCAGACTGCCGGTGACGTTGGGTGGAGGGATGGCAATGCAGTAAGGATCTCCGTCCCCGGCCGGCGCAAATTGACCACTACTTTCCCATGCGTCGTAAAGCGCCTGTTCTATCGCATGCGGGTCATAGGTTTTGCTGAGTTCGTTTTCGTTCATGAATCAATGGCGTTTTCTACTGTCAGGGTAGAAATTTACAAAACGTGAAAGTATAGGCTAACTGGTGCGAGACAGACACGTCCGCAGACGAGGTTGAGGTATGTCAGTTGTCGTGCAGCCACGGGGCCAGATGCTGGCTGATATCGTGGGCTAACTCGTCACGCAGCAATTCGGATAGAGATTCGCCTGAATGCAGGGATAGTCTTTTTTCAACTACGGCGAGCAGTTCGCTGGTCAGTTCCTCAAGACTCTTATCGTCAGCAGTCACAGCCTTCGCTTCATCAGCCACAGCCGGTTCTCTGTTTGATTGCACAGCCAGGCTCTCGTGCCCAGCATCTGTAGGGTGATCTGGGGCAATAGTGCTATCTAGCACCTCAACGGAAGATTCTTTGGGAGCTTGTGGGCTTGAAGCTGTGAACATATCGACGGTTTGCGGCTGCTCCGGATTGATGTCTTTCGCTATGGGAGGCGTCTCTTGGGTTAGAAAATCCTGGGAATCGGCTGGCGTCTGGTCTTCGGCTAGAGCATTCAGCGTTGGTGTGTCATCCGGGTCAGACTCAATTAATTCGCCCAGGTTTTCCAGTTCGCGAATCAGCGCCTCTCGGTCTTTTTTTTGTGTCATCGCAGCCTTGTACCGCTACAGCTTGATTTCATGCGTGGTTGGTTCAATTCCGTTTTCACGGTAAAAGCGAAACCGCCTCCGGCCCGATTCCCGCTCAGCGCCT
>JAPKAJ010000083.1 GCA_028825345.1 Arenicellales bacterium
TGACCATGATAGCGGTGAACTAAACGGGGAAGTCATCAGTGGCCCGTTTGCGGGTCGCGCACTGGGTGATCTAACCAAACTACAGCTCCTGGAACTGTTGCAAGAGTGTCGAAGCCGCGATGCTCAGTCTGCGGCACTGCTGGAAGCCTACCTTGACCGCACCCAGGGTGATTCCTGGCGCAACGAGGATGAAGTTGCTGGTCACACAACGCCGCCACAGGGGTCGATGTCAGAATCACAGGCGAGTGAGATTCTCGGCGTCACAACTGATGCCTCACGCAAGGAGGTCATCGAAGCACACCGACGGCTGATTCAACGCCTGCATACCGACCGCGGCGGCACGGATTATCTTGCGGCTCTGGTCAATCAGGCACGAGATACCCTGACAAAAAGCCCGTCATCTTCATGAGCGAGCCTGTGCAGATCAAACTCCTGTCAAGCCGACGGCTGACATTTACCTGGCTGGTGCCCATGTGGCTTATTCTGCTTGTGGCAGGCCTTGTGGTCGCGCCTCAAAACCTGGGCACCAAGTCCTGGCAACGACAGGAGATCTGGGGCGTTGACCGGCCATTGGTGCGTCATACGCTGGCCCGCGCGATCAGCGCCAACCGCTACCCACAAAAAATTACGATCCGCCGCGACAGTAAAAACTACCCCGCTACAATCCAATACACGCTCGATCCCCAACTGCAAAACACGGTTACCCAAGTATTCAACCACTTCGACCCCGACTATGGTGTTTTCGTTGCACTGGACCCGGATAACGGTGAGATTCTGGCACTGGTTAATCATCGGCGCGATGGGAACAACAGCGAAAACCTTGCACTGAAGGCCAGTTATCCTGCAGCCTCAGTATTCAAGATCATTACCGCAGCCGCAGCGATTGACATCGGAAAGGCTAACGCAAATACCGTGATTCCTTTCAATGGCAAAACCACGAGCCTTTACCGAAAAAACGTCCTGGAACACAAGGATAACCAGTGGACCCGGCGACTCCCGCTTTCCAGCGCCTTTGCCAAATCAGTCAACACGGTCTTCGCCCGACTCGGTGTGCGTTTCGTTGGTGGAAAAACGCTTTTGGCCTACGCTGAGGCTTTCGGTTTTCGCCAGGGCCTGGGTGCTGACTTTACTCTCGAGGCCAGTGCCATAGACCTGGACCCCACTGACGATTGGTCAATAGCCGAAACTGCGGCCGGCTATACACGGACCACCACCTTGTCACCAGTACACGGTGCTGTAATAGCAGCCGCTGCTGTCAATGGTGGCCGCCGGGTTCAACCCACTCTCGTTCGAACCATTGTGGGTGAAGACGGCCTTATTCTCTATGAAGCTAAAACCACGATCGGAAAGAGGATAGTCAAGGCAGACACGGCCAAGGAGTTGCAAAGCCTGATGCAACAGACCGTGATTAATGGCTCAGCACGCACCTCGTTCAAGAACTTCGCGCGCGGCACCATGGAGGCCGTTAACGTGGGCGGCAAAACCGGTAGCCTCACTGGAGAAACTCCAACAGGGCGCTATGACTGGTTTGTCGGTTATGCTGAAAAAAACGGCCGCAAGCTGGCTTTCGCTGCCATGTGTATTAACCGCAAAGTCTGGTATGTAAAATCGGCCACTGTGGCGCGCAAGGCAGTAGAGCACTTTTTCCGGGAAACCGGCTAAAACGGGCAAAGAACACGCAACAGTACCCGGGAGAATCGATTGCAGCAATACCTTGAAGTCGTTCGCCGCGTTCTGGACACGGGCCAGCGCAAAGCCAATCGCACAGGGGTCGATACCCTATCAACATTCAATGTTAACTATCAGATTGATCTGCGTCAGGGCTTCCCCCTTCTGACCACCAAGGAGATCTCCTGGAAAAACATTGTCGTCGAAAACCTCTGGTTTCTTTCCGGCGATACCCGTATCGACCTGCTGCGCCAGCATGGGTGTCGTTTCTGGAATCCGTGGGCTGATGAAGACGGAAAAGTGCCAAGCGCTTATGGTAATTTCTGGCGACATTTTCCGGTACACAACGATAACCAGACGAGCTTCAATGATCAGATCAGCTGGGTGGTTGGCGAGCTGCGCAACAACCCCGACAGTCGTCGCTTGGTCGTATCAGCCTGGGCCCCAGGGAACGCCCAATCCAGCGCCCTGCCACCGTGCCACGCATTCTGGGTGCTCAATGTGCAGCGTGACGAAAGCGGTGCTCCGCTGCTGTGCCTGCATCTCACCCAACGCAGTTGCGATGTAGCGCTGGGACTGCCATACAACATCGCTGGATATGCCTTTTTGCTGGAACTGATTTCCCGCTTCAGTGGAATCCCCGCCGGCTTTTTTGGACACACACTGATCGACGCTCATATATACACGGCCAAAGCCGATGGCTCTATGGCCGAATACGATCACGTGCCCGGACTTCGCGAACAGTTATTGCGCAAACCGGCTGCACTGGGACAGCTTGAGATCGATCCATCGGTGCAAAAACTCGAGGACATCGACGGGCTGCTGGAAGCAAGCACTGATTCGCTACTTGATACCTTCCGCCTGAGCGGATACACGCCCCATCCCGCGATCGGTTTCAAAGTTGCCGTCTAACACGGTCATAACGGCAACGGGCGTGATACCTATACGAGCCGCCATCGTTGCCATGTCAGCCAACCGGGTAATAGGCCAGGCAGGAAGGCTACCCTGGCACTACCCTGAAGACCTGAAGCGCTTTAAGCGCCTGACGCTGGACACAACGATAATCATGGGTCGGCGCACCTGGGAGTCAATCGGTAGCAAGGCGCTGCCCGGACGCCAAAACAAGGTGATTACCCGGGCCACCTTGAGCCATGTGCCCTGTTTTACATCAGTGCAGGCAGCGCTCGATAGCTGCAGTGGTGACATCTGGTTTATCGGCGGTGCCCAGTTGTACATCGAAGCCCTGAAATACTGCAATTTTGTCGACGTAACCTGGGTGCCCGATCAGGTTGGGGGCGAAAATCTGGTGTATTTTCCAGAACTGGACCGATCGCTATGGGACGCCGGGCCACGCCTGGCGTTTGCGACTGACCCTCGCCTTGCCTGTCAGCGTTTCACTCGCCGCTAACGACTATGGATGTCTCGCGGATTTTTGATGCTCTGAACGACGCCCAGCGCGAGGCAGTAGGCGCGCCACCGGGGCCGGTGCTGGTGCTGGCCGGCGCGGGCAGCGGCAAAACCCGGGTACTGATCTATCGCATCGCCTATCTGATACAGGCCCTGGAGGCTTCGCCGTTTTCCGTGTTGGCGGTGACCTTCACCAACAAGGCAGCCAATGAGATGCGCCGGCGGATCGAGGATTTTCTGGGTTTTTCGGTACGTGGCATGTGGATTGGCACCTTCCATGGGCTGTCCCACCGCCTGCTGCGGTCACACCATGAGGAAGCTGGTCTCCCCAGCAGCTTTGAGATCCTTGATTCGGACGACCAATACCGCCTGATCCGCCGGACTCTGCGCGAACTCAACCTGGACGAGGGACACTGGCAACCCCGCCAGATCCAGTGGTTTATCAACAGCCATAAGGAAGAAGGTCGCCGTTCACAGAGCCTACAGGGTGGGGGTGACAGTTATCAGCAAACCCTGGTACAGGTATATACCCATTACGAGGAGATCTGCCAGAAACTCGGGCTAGTCGATTTTGCTGAACTGCTGCTTCGGGTGTTGGAACTTCTGCAGGAGAATGAAGCGCTGCGGCAAACCTACCAGCAGCGCTTCCAACACATCCTGGTTGATGAATTCCAGGATAGTAACGCCATCCAGTACCGCTGGCTCAAACTGCTGGCGCAGCAGCACCAGCAAATCACGGCGGTGGGTGATGACGATCAATCCATTTATGGCTGGCGTGGTGCCCGGATTGAGAATATGCATCAACTGCAACAGGATTTTGCCAACACCCGGGTTGTCCGCCTCGAACAAAACTACCGTTCGACTGGCAACATTCTTAAAGCCGCAAATGCCGTGATCGACCAGAACGCCGATCGGCTCGGCAAGAAACTGTGGACCGAAGGAGCAGACGGCGAACTGATTCAGCTATATGGCGCGCTGGATGAAATCGATGAAGGGCGTTTTGTCATCGACCGGGTCCAATCCTGGCAGCGCCAGGGGCAACGGCGTGACAGTATCGCCATACTTTATCGGTCCAATGCCCAGTCCCGGGTCTTCGAGGAACTGCTGCTTGCCCAGGGTATACCCTACCGGGTCTACGGCGGGCTGCGTTTCTTTGAGCGTGCCGAAATCAAGGATGCACTGGCCTACCTACGCCTGTTAGCCAATCGTGCTTCTGACCCGGCTTTTGAGCGTATCGTCAATGTACCGCCGCGTGGCATCGGTGCGCGTACCGTCGAAGCCGTGCGCGCATATGGCCGCACGCACGAGTTATCGCTGTGGAATGCAGCCGTGGCACTTAGCCAGTCTGAAGAACTGTCGGGGCGGGCAAGAACAGCGCTGGCAGGCTTTATCGGATTGATTGAACAATTGACACAAGACACCCAGGACCTCGATCTTGCTGAGCAGATTGACCTTGCCATCGGCTGCAGTGGTCTGATCGACCACTACCGCAAGGAGCGTGGTGAAAAAGCAATCACCCGGGTAGAAAACCTCGAAGAACTGGTCAGTGCCGGGCGCAACTTCGCCAGTGAAGCAGACGGTGAAGAAGACACTGACGCCCTGTCTGATTTTCTTGCACACGCTGCCTTGGAAGCCGGCGAAGGGCAGGCCGCTGAATGGGAAGACTGCGTACAACTGATGAGCTTGCACTCGGCAAAAGGTTTGGAATTCCCATTGGTATTCCTGTGCGGAATGGAAGAGGGCCTGTTTCCGCACCAGCGCTCGCTGGATGAGCCTGGAGGATTAGAAGAAGAGCGACGCCTGTGCTATGTCGGCATGACCCGGGCCATGGAACAATTGGTACTCACCTGTGCTGAAGTGCGACGGCTACACGGACGTGAACATGTCGCCAGTCCGTCACGGTTTCTGTCAGAGATTCCGCTCAAACTTACTGAGGATATTCGTGCGGGTGCGGGGCTGCGTACCCGGACACCCAGAAAAAATAACCAGATCGCGCCGAGGGCTGCCGCCCAGACCCAAGCCAATGGCATTACCCTGGGTGGGCGAGTACAGCATGCCAAATTCGGCGTCGGCACCGTAGTGACTGTTGAAGGTCAGGGCGAGCATGCCCGCGTCCAGGTACGCTTCGAACAAGGCGGTAGCAAATGGCTGGTGCTGGCATACGCCAAGCTTGAGTCCTGCTGAGTTAGCTGATGCAACCGGACTCACTAACCGCGCTCAGTCATTGTACGCAGGGCCAGGCGCGTTAAGTTTGCGATTCTCATTACCCCAAGGCTTACCCATAAAGGGTGCGGAAATCAACAGCAGCTGTCTCGTCTAAATACCAGACATAAGGCTTTGGGACTGCCTTGGCCTCTGGGCCCTGGCATGAAATCTGGCGCAGGATCGGTAGGGCCGACTAATGATGGTCATCAAATATAGGCCAGCACAACGCCTGCAAAAACAAAGCCTCCAAACCAGATATTGTTAAGAAAAGCCTTCAGGCACTGGGTTCGATCCCGTTCTGCACAAAGGCGATTCTGGTAAAAAGCCGTAGCCCCAGCGCCTGCCAGGCCAGCGTAGAACCAGCTGTTCAGTCCCAGATGCTGACCAACCAACACCAGGGTGATCAGTGCCAGCGCCTACAACACGGCATTAATCACCAGATCAAAATGCCCAAACAATATTGCGCTCGACTTGATGCCGGCTTTGAGATCATCCGGGCGATCGGCCATGGCGTACATGGTGTCGTAGGCCACTGTCCACAGCAGGTTAGCCAGCACCAGCGACCAGGCGAGCGCTCCCACCGTTTTATCCTGGGCTGCAAAAGCCATTGGAATCCCCCAGGAAAATGCCAACCCCAGGTAAACCTGCGGTAGGTAGGTAAAACGTTTTGCCAGAGGATAGGTCACCGCAATAGCCCCCCCAACAAACGCCAGCACGAGCGTCTCGCGGTTAAGGGTCAATACCAGGCCCAGCGACAGCGCCATCAGAAAAGCGAACAACACGAGTGCCTCAAATGGGCTCACCGCACCCGTCGCGAGTGGACGATTGCGGGTACGCGCAACATGGGGGTCAAAATCCCGATCCAGATAATCGTTGATGACACACCCTGCCGCCCGCATGGTCACCACACCCAGCACGAACACCAGCACGATTTGCGGTTGCGGGCGCCCCTCCCCTGCAATCCACAGCGCCCAAAGTGTCGGCCAGAGCAGCAGTAACCATCCGACGGGTCGATCGAGACGCGCCAGTCGCCAGTATTGAATCCAGCGCTTACGCATCTGAAAAATCCAGCCCGTGACCCAGCCATCGTGCAATCAATCCCGGGACTTGACCCGGGTTGTCCCGCAGCAACCGGGTCGCTGTAGTCTGTACTGCCGGCAACAATGCCCTGTCTCGGGCGAGATCCGCGACCCGGAACTGCGGCACGCCGCTCTGGCGCGTGCCCAGCAGTTCACCAGGGCCACGCAGTTCAAGATCTTTCTGGGCAATCGCAAAACCATCGGTGGTCTGGCGCAAAGCAGCCAAACGCTCCCGCGCCAGCACGCCCAGCGGCGGCTGGTACATCAGCACGCACGTCGACTGGCGATCCCCGCGGCCCACCCGACCGCGCAGCTGATGCAGTTGCGACAAGCCCAGACGCTCCGCGTTCTCAATGACCATTACAGAAGCCTCGGGTACGTCGACCCCCACCTCGATGACGGTGGTCGCCACCAACACATCTGTACGGCCACAACGAAAATCATTCATCGTGGCTTCTTTTTCTGCTGAGGGGGTACGGCCATGCAACAGGGCAATCACCAAGCCCGGCAGTTCGGCGCGCAACGTTTCGGCACGACTGGTCGCCGCCTGTACCGCCAGCACCTCAGAATCCTCTACCAGCGGGCAGACCCAGTATGCCCGGTGGCCACGGGCGCAGGCTTCGCGGATGCGGTCCTGCACCTCTAAACGTCGACTGTTTGATAACGCCACCGTTTCCACTGGCTGTCGCCCTGGCGGCATTTCATCGATCACTGAGATATCCATGTCGGCATACATCACCATGGTCAGCGATCGTGGAATTGGCGTCGCGCTCATAATCAGTTGGTGCGGTGCGTGATCATCTATGCGTCCTTTGTCGCGCAAAGCGAGCCGCTGGGCAACGCCAAAGCGGTGCTGTTCATCAACAACGACTAGTCCGAGCTGGTCGTACGACACATCATCTTGAAACAAAGCATGAGTGCCAATCGCAACCCGGGCCTGGCCGTTAGCCAGTGAAGTGCAAACTTGCCGACGTTCACGCTTGCTTAAGCGCCCACTCAACCACACCGGCTCAAGGGAAAGCCGGGACAACCAGGATCGAAAAACTGCCAGATGCTGTTCGGCAAGTAGTTCAGTAGGCGCCATCACAACGGCCTGTTGGCCCGCCTCAACGGCTGCAACAACGGCAGCGGCTGCCACGATCGTTTTGCCTGAGCCCACATCACCTTGTACTAGCCGCAATGCCGGGTGTGCCTTAGCTATATCTGCGAGTATTTCGCCGATCGCCCGTTGCTGCGCACCGGTGAGATCAAAACCCAGTTGCCCACGCAGGGTCGGCCAGAGCCTGGCTGAAGGCGGGATCGGCGTTGCCGACAGCGCATCACGTTGGGTCCGGCGCCCGCGCAGTGCCAGGTGGTGGGCAAGCAACTCTTCAAAAGCCAGCCGGTGCTGGGCTGGGTGCGTGCCTGCTCGCAATGCAACCAGATCTGAACCAGGCGGTGGGTGGTGCAACAGCGCCAGAGCCTCTCCAAGTGATAGATGTACCGAAACAGTTTCAGGAAACTCGCTCACAAGCTCAGGAATATCTTGACCACATCTGGCCAGTGCCTGTCCGGCGAGATCCCGCCATTTAGGCTGACTGATACCTTCGGTGCCAGGATATACCGGGGTCAGTGTCGCCTCTGTGATGCTGTGATCCAAAGAATCCAGCAAGCGATATTCGGGATGCACCATTTCCAAACCCGATGGACCGGCACGGGCTTCACCATAACACTGGATGCACCCTCCGCGGCGCAGGCCGCGCTGCTGCGCTCCACTGAAATGAAACTGGCGCATGGTCAAACGGCCCGTATCATCTGAAATCACGGTGACCAAACTGCGGCGGCGCCCAAAGCGCGCACCGCTGATTTCTATGCGTCCGTGAATCAACGCCTCGCTGCCCGGACGCAGACTGCCGATGGGGGCCAGGGTCGTGCGATCCTGGTAACGCAGCGGAAGATGAAACAGCAGATCGACAACCGTGTTGATACCCAGCCGACCGAGCTTTGCCCCCAGTTGCGGTCCAACCCCTTTTAAAGCGGTAATCGCTAAAGGTTCAGTGTCGCCCATAAGAAGCCCGGCTTCAACAGACCCTGAAACACTGTTTGATACACCCCTTGTTGCAAAAGCCCCGCCACTCCTTGCTCGGCAACCGCAGCGGCCAACTAATCGGGTAGATGGAGAACCGCCTCCACCTCGACCGGAACCCCTTTGGGTAAGCCTGCGACGGCTACCGTTGCCCGTGCTGGGTAGGGCGGCTCGAAATACTCAGTCATTACCTTGTTCACTTGAGGAAACTGTTCCAGATCGACCAGGTAGATGGTCAGCTTGACGATATCGGCAAGGCTGCCACCGGACGCGCGCGCCACGGCAGCAAGGCTGTCAAAAACCCGCCGGGTCTGCACTTCGATATCGCCCTCAACAATTTCCATCGTCGCGGGGTTCAATGGAATCTGCCCGGACAGGTAGGCCACCTGGCCTACACGGATCGCCTGTGAGTACGGGCCAATGGCATCCGGTGCGTCGTCGGTACTGATGGACTCTCTAGTGGTCATAAGGATTTCCTGTGATGAGTTGTAGCCAGAACACGATTACCTCACGGACGCCAATTGGAACAGATTACCGGCTCGACCGCATATACCAACTCTACACTCGTACCAGGTAGGTTTGCGCCGCTCATATTTACACCACGCAGCGTCACGTCCGTCCGGTGTGCATGCACCAGATAGTCGCCGAAGAATCACCTGGTTTTTTTTGTTCCAGCGATCACACCAACGGTTGATGAAGGGTTGAATAGAGTTGTCAGGGACTAACCCCAAGGAGGTGGGGGGCGGTAGAGGTGTGCGGCTGGCTTCAAAGGTGGGTCTTTCTTGGTGGCAAGGCAATATTGAAAATGACTGAAATTTCTCCGTCCCGAGGTACGTGTCCCACATCAGCCTCTAACTACACAACCTGTGTGCAGTACATAGAGCGCCCCTTAAGCAACGGCGTCTACCTACGCTGGTACCTCTCTTATTCCTCATGTGACCTCCATCACACCTACCCCGTGCTCCTGCCCAATAAGGTGATAAGGAACACATCTTTGATCTTGGTATTACATAACAATGGCT
>JAPKAJ010000391.1 GCA_028825345.1 Arenicellales bacterium
CTCGATCATCACACTGCCGGATACCAGAGCACTTGCACCTTCGGCGACACTTTGAGGCGCCACCTGTCCAGCCAGTTGCGCCACAAAACCAGCAATCACAGGGCCGAGGTTAGCTACCATGGCATATTGCAGCGGATAGGTACGAGTGATCGCAACACGCTGGGGTACGTCAAGTTCCTCGACCAGTTTCAAAATGGACCGCAACTTGGAGGCCGCTGCCGTCACCAGCACCACACCCGCATCACGATTAGTCGACACGGGACGCATCAGGCCCATCGCGGCGAGTGTCTCCGCAAGCGCCTCCTCATCGATATACTGCGGGCGGATCGCGACAACGGCGACCTGGTCATCCGGCATTCCGGGCTTATACATGGGAAAGCCGCTCATCTCGGCGATTGCGTCCTGCACCACGCTGATGTAACCGTCGTTCTCAATAACAGCGAAACCGCGGTGCTTCAAAATCGAGTGCAGCAGATTGACCGCCTGCGATCGGGTGATCGGGCCAGGCGATATAACTGTGACCATTCCCGATACCCCTTCACCGGGCACTACGTTGATATCCAGCAGATTGGAGTAGGCCTCCAATACCTCAAGGATATCAGCATCACGAAAATTGACGGTCAGCATCGGCTCATCCACGGCCGGCGCTGGCTCGGCGCTCGAATCTACTTCTTCAGTAGCGCTATCAGCTGCCACGGGCGACAGGGCGGCGCCCTCCTCGGTGGGTTCGATCAGCCCGGTTTGCGCAAACACAACGGGCTGCCAGGAGTAACTGGCTAACGATAACAGGGCGCACAAAACTGCCGTGAGCAGGCTTTTATGCACACAGTGGTCAACAGTCATGGTTGGCAGATTCATCGTTTGGTTTTTGGTCTTAAGGGTCTGGCTCTTTAAGCTTGGTGTTCTTTATAGTGCTTCACTCTATCAGGTAACTGCTCGCAAACAATTCGTCTTCCTCATCACCCAGCCGAACCCGCACGGCGTTATCGGTGATCTCGGACACCACCGAGCCATTCAGATCATCCCCGGTTTTAACATAAACGGTCTGCCCAATGTTGTCGTCACGCACGATCGCGATGGATTCACCGTCAGAACCTGCCAGGGTGCCAACGAGCTCCAGCCCGTCCAGGTCGGGAAGCGGCAGCGGTGGGGGCTCAGGCTCCTCTTCAACCATCTGTTCCTGGGGCTCTTTCTGAGTTACCGGCTCGGATTCCAACTCCAGGCGCGCGGCTTCATCACGGCGCACCGAGCCAAACTGATAAAGGCTCTCGCGCGACGCTGAGGCGGGCTCAAATATCGGGAACGGGTATTCAAAACCTGTGCCAGCACCGGAAAAAGTCACCGCGCTGGCGGCCGGAGCCCGTCCCGGCGTTATACCCGGCGCTGGGGCGAAATGCATGGCGATGGCCGCAACGACAAAGATCAGCGCCAGCAAAAGCTCAAAGCGGATCAACCGCCCCAAGGTGCGCCGCGAACCCATACGTTTTTTCCAGTCAGTTGTCACCGACATGCTCCAACGTGGCCTGCAGCCAGGCTTCATTCACCAGTTCATCCCGGCTGGTATCTGGCACTTCCTCGCCAAGTTCCAGCAGTAGATCCTGTAAAGGGTCAAGCCCGAAGTCTGCATCAGACCCCAGCAACTGCCCCGCCTGTGCTACCTCAATAAAGCGAACCTCCGACAATGCCGAAGCCGCGGCACCGGTGTTACGGTAGCGTAGCCAATTATCAGCAAGCTCGACAGCGCTTGGGTCTTTTGCTTCCAACCGCTTCGCTGTCGCGAACAAAGCTGTGGCCACGGCTTGCCAGCGCCGCGGGAAACGGCTAAGCGAGTCGGCATGAGCCACGAGGTAAGACTGCCAGTCGCTATTACCCGCCGCAAACCGCTCAATTTCCTGCAGCCCAAGATAAGCCAGGCCCGCCTTATTCAGGCCGCTGACCAACACTGCATCGACCAGACCACTTTTTAGGTGGCGCACCATGGCACGCCGATCAAGGTAGACGATATCGATATCCGACCGGCTCAACCCAGATTCGAAAAGCAACTGCAAAAGCAGCACTTCGGCCATACCATGACTCTCGAGCCCGAGCGTTTTACCAGCAAGGGCCGCCAACCCATCAACGCCGCTATTCGTCTCGGTGACCAGCGATGTCGCCAGCGGCAATTGCCCGAGCGGCATCACTACCTGGAGCGGAACACCGGCAAGACGATAGCGCATAATGTCATAGAGGCTTGCAACCACC
>JAPKAJ010000392.1 GCA_028825345.1 Arenicellales bacterium
ATGAACTAATACCCACGATTGAGCTTCCCCGCAACTCACCAACTCATCAAGACCAAGGCGCACGGTTCGCGCACGTGTTTCGCCTCCGACGTAAGTGTGCGGAGATCCCGGTATTTTGCCCTTCAAGGTAACCCAGTGGCTATCCCCTTCAGCAAGGCCAACGCTGATCCCACGAATTAGATCAATCTCTGACAGACGTTGCAAACAATGAAACACGAGTGGAATTCCGTTTAAGTGTTGGTACTGCTTAGGCTGGGTTTGTCCAAATCGCCGGCCACGCCCGGCACACGGAACCAGCGCCCAGATGTTGTATTCGGCGGTATTCAATTACTGTATATCCAAGTTGGCAAACCCTCGGCTCCCAAGTTTACGATAAAATAGATTACCCCATTCTGTCTCGCACCCCGTCGTTGCCCTCACTCCCTTTCCCAATCCAAGCGCCTATCGACAGGAATTCAGTGACCACCTGGGGCCGGTTGCCGGGAGCTGCACTCGCCCTTGCCATTCACCAGGTCAGCCGTCAGCAAAGGCACCTCGTGGTGGTTACCGAGTCTGCGCGGCAACTTCAACTACTCAGTGACGAAATCCGCTTTTTTCTCTCGGACAATAATAACGATGTCTGCGTCTTGCCGGGTTGGGAGTGTCTGCCCTATGATCACTATTCCCCGCACCCCCAAATCACCTCCGAGCGTTTAAAGACGCTGACTCGACTCATCAGTGGGCAACCGTTTATCGTGTTGCTCACGCTGGACCAGCTGCTCTACCGAGTTCCACCGACGCACTATATTTCAGGCTGCAGCTTCGATTTATCTCGAGGGGCGAGGATCGATCTGACAACTTTTCGAGACCGTCTGGCCGACTCTGGCTACCTTTCGGTGTCTCGCGTCCTAAGCCAGGGGGAGTTCGCGGTGCGCGGAGGGCTTATTGATGTCTTCCCGATGGGCCATGAATCGCCGTTTCGTCTGGATCTATTTGGGGACGAGCTTGAAAATATCCGATATTTCGACCCGTTAACCCAGAAATCAACCCAACTGACTGAAAACCTTTCCATCCTTCCGGCACGGGAGTTTCCTACCGATTCAATAGCCATCGAGACATTTCGGGCAAATTTCCGGAAACAATTTTCTGGTGATCCCCAGGGCTCACTTATCTATCGCGAGGTCAGTCAGGGCAATTTTCCTGCTGGCATTGAGTTCTATCTACCGCTTTTCTTTAAGTCGTCAGGAACTTTTTTCGACTACCTGCCGGCGCATACATGCTGTGTCGTTCCGTCCGACCTTTCTGCGCTTATGGCGGGTGAATGGGCTACATTCGACGATCGCTATGCTCAGGCCGGCATTGATCCTGAACGTCGACCCATGCCTCCAGTTTCGGTCGCACTGACGCCCGATCAGGCCGTAGAACACTTGACGGCTTTCCGGCAGATACAATTCAACGCCTCGGGTGATGCCGGCACCGCTAAGCCCACCCCCTTTGTCGCCAAAGAGTTGCCGCAATACCCGGTCAATCATAAGGCCGAGCAGCCTTTTGCGGATCTCATCAAACGGCTGACCGATCCCGTGGCCCCACGGGTTTTACTTAGCGTAGAGACGACTGGCCGGGCTCAAACGCTTGCGGAACTACTTGCGCATCAACAGATCGCCACTTTGGAGTATCCCGGTTGGGATTCTTTTCTTGACTCGGACTCTCTCACTACCGGCATTACCGTGTCATCCCTGGACCGAGGGCTGTGTATTTCGGATTCCGGGGTGGAGATTATCGTTGAGTCACAGCTGTACGGCGAACGAGTTCACCAGCGGCGTCGCCAAGCGCAGTCCGTGGATGCTCATAAGATCATTCGATCTATCGCGGAACTCCATTCGGGAGATCCAGTGGTCCACCGTGATCATGGTGTCGGCCGCTTCCAGGGGTTGACTCATATCGGGGTGGCTGATGAAGAAGCCGAATTTCTTATCGTTCAGTATCGAGATGAAGGCAAGCTCTACGTTCCCGTCTTGAACGTCGGCGTTCTATCGCGCTACATTGGTGGGGATGCAGAGACAGCGCCGCTGCATCGGCTCGGGGGCGAACAGTGGGATAAAGCCCGAGAGCGTGCCACGAAGCGCGCACGCGATGCCGCAGCAGAGCTTCTCAGAACTCAGGCATTGCGGCAAATTCGCGAAGGTGAGGCTTTTGCGGTCCCCGAGGATGACTACACAGCCTTTTGTAGTGGTTTTCCTTACGACGAGACTACCGGCCAG
>JAPKAJ010000084.1 GCA_028825345.1 Arenicellales bacterium
CTGGCGTTACAGCAGATGGATCTAGATGATTCGCTGCAGTGTGCCGAATCGGATATCGAATCGTTTTGGGCGCTTATTGATACACCGCGTGGATCGGTTCGCCTCTGACGGGCGTCATCGCACTCCAGGGAAAAAAGAGCAGATGCGGGTTGACGGCGGTACCAAGGTTGCATATCTGGATTGGCTGGGAGCGTTACAACTGTTATCCACATTCCGGCGTAATCTCGGTGATCGCTTGCCGCAGACCGTGGTTCATAGTGGTACTGAGGTCGATATTTACCAGCCGGACAAAGCACCGCGGGCAACGGCTATCTTTGTGCCCGGTCTTGCGATCCGAGGTCGTGAAGATCCCCGGATCCGGAATCTCGGCTGGGCCCTTTGCGCAACTGGTCTGCGGGTGCTGATCCCGGACGTCCCCAGTATCCGCGCCCTGAAGATATCGGTTGACCAGCCCGACGAGGTACAGCAATTGCTCGAATCACTGGCGGCTGACTCGACCATGGTAACGACACCCGGGCTGTCTTTGTTATCTGTGTCGTTCTCTGGCATTTTCGTACTGCGTGCAGCGCTTAGCGCAGTGCTGGCCCAGCGGCTGCGCGCTCTGTGCCTGATCGGTAGTTACTTTGATATTGAACGGGTAGCGTCTTTTCTGATCAACTCAGATCGTGCTGACCCCTATGGCCGGCTGATCATTGCCCGCAGTTACTATAGCGATGATGATCCGGCATTGGCGCCGGTGCGCGAAGTATTGTCGCGCTGTGTTGAGGCATCGGCCCTGGACAATGCCGGACCGAGCGACCTGGATGCCCTTTTCGATACATCTGATCCGGTTGAGGCCGGACTGCACCAATTGCTGACCGACCCACACGAGCGGCAGGGTTTCTGTCGCCAGGTAATCACAATGTTTAATGATTCCTGGTCAGGTTACCGGGTGCCTCGCGATTTCCCGCTCGACATGCCGCCGGTGTTTTTGCTGCATGGGCGACAGGACCGGGTGGTTCCACCGGAGGAGTCGTGTCGTCTCGCCCAATTACTACAAGACAGGGGTGTCTCACATCGCCTGTGCGTGACCGACTTCCTTGGGCATGGCGACGCTGTTATATCGTTGGCCCGACTGCGCCAGTTGTATCGCCTGCTCGCGGGCTTTGCCTGGTTCCTGGGGTATACGCGCGACTGAGATACATCGTGGGATCTCACGACGATCCCTGCTCGCGTTTGCCGGCGCAGTGCACACAGCAAAGCTGGGTTGGGTCCAGCGCCAGCCGCGCAGGGGCGATGACCTCACCGCAGTCATCACACAACCCGTAGTCGGGATCTTCATCGATACGCACGAGAGTACGGGCAATGGCTTCGAGCATTGCTTCGCGCCGGCGGGCCAGCTCAAGTGACATCTGGTGATCCTGCATGGCCGCGGCGCGCGACAGGCGCCCGACACGGGATTGGTCGAGTTCCACAGTCTCCACCTGGCTGAGATCGGTTTCCCGAGTCAGTATCTGCCGACGGGCCAACAGTGCTTCGCGAATTTCTTTACGATCAATCATGCCTGGCTATCCGGGCTACAGTATGCCGCTTGCCAGGCGACGATCCATTGCTGGCAGCAACGGATCGGGCAACAGATCCGCACCGGGCTGTTTTTACAGATATTGCGAATCTCCGTGTTCGCCAATCGGGATCGGCCGAAAAGGCGTTTTCTTCGTGTTCTAATCTTAAAACGCGTAACGCTGCTCAAGCTTGTCGAAATGATCCTTGCGCACCACGCGTTGGCGTTCGAGGAAGCTTGCCAGGGGGCCGTCCTCGTCCATCTTACCGGTTTTTTTGAGTTGGCCGAGCGCTATCTGCATCCCGTGAATAGCAGCTTGCAGCGCCACATTTGCGTAAAGTACCAGTGAAAAGCCCATCTCACCCAGTGCGTCTAAGGCCAGGATAGGGGTCTTGCCGCCCACAACGAGATTCACCAGTTGCGGTGTTCCGTTGAGCGCCACCGGAATTTTGCACATCTCCTGAATAGACAGTGGCGCTTCGACGAAGGTGATGTCGGCCCCATCTTCAATGAAGGCCGAAGCGCGCTCCAGCGCCTCGGTAAGGCCAGCGGTGGCGCGCGCGTCGGTGCGAGCGATGATCAGCGTGCTCTCGTTCTGCCGAGCGTCCACTGCGGCGCGAATACGTGAACGCGCTTCTTCCAGCGGCACCACTTGCTGATCTGAGAAATGGCCACAGCGCTTCGGAGTTGTCTGATCCTCGAGCTGCACCGCACTGGCGCCTGCGCGTTCAAGGGTGCGGATGGTGTGGCAGACGTTGAGCGCATTTCCAAAGCCATTATCCGCATCCACCACAATGGGCAGTTCGGTCGCGTCGCGAATCGTCGCGGTGTGTTGTGCGATATCGCTCAGACCTACGAATCCCATGTCTGGCATCGCGAAGAAAGTGTTGGTTAGGCCGGCACCGGAAAGGTAGACCGCTTCGAAGCCCAGATCTTCGGTTATGCGTGCAGCGAGTGCATTGGCTGCGCCGGGCATCAGCACCGGGCCGCCGGTCAGAATGCGGTTTTTGAAAGCGCGGTTGATTTCGTGGTTCATCATTGGACGTAACTCTTTTCGTTAGTTCGGTTTTGAGGCAAGACTGGGGCCACGGGAAGCGACACATAGATATGGCCGTCCATGAGTCGCCGTTGTGTACGAAGAACCCGTATCGCACCAATCGCTCCGGTCACGGGGTCACGTGTGGCTCCTACGGTGACGATGCCGCTCGGTGTGCCGATACGAAGGTTTAACGGGTCTGCGCCCTCGGCGATGCAACCCGCGACCACAGATTTTTTGATGACCGCTGCGCAGGCCAGCGCCAGAGTGCCAGTCATCGGCACGGCGCGATGTGCCTGTCCGGCCGAGATCATGCGAATCTGCAGGTCTTGGGTCTGGGGCGCATGTTGAACTCCCGCCAGGTCTTCGTAACAAGATGCGGGGCCCACCATAGCCACTTTGGGCGTGGCGATCTGCAAGGCCGCCGCCTCGGCGTTAGGGGTTAATCCCATGGCCACCGATGCTCGTCGTCGGATTTCTTCCAGCTGGGCCATCAGTATGGCATCGGCATCGATTTTCGCTGGGTGAGTCCGGGTGTCGCCCCCAATATCAGCAGCAGCAACAAAGACGGACGGAATTGCGGCATCAATCATGGTGACACACACTTCGCGACCCTCTTCGAGGGCCATCAGATCTGCCGCCTGTCCGGTGGGTAGGGCGCCACGGCCGCAGGTATCAGTGGGGTCAAGGAAGTCCAGCGCAACTTTTGCGCCGGTTCCCTGCAATCCCGGGATCGCGAAGTCGCCAGTCACCACGGCGTGGCCAGCTGCGACCGAAAAACGGGCGACGATAATCTTTTTTGAATTGGTGTTATGTATGCGGACAACGGCCTCGCCGTCGCGTGGCCCGCTGACCAAGCCCTCGTCATAGGCGAACGGACCTATGGCAGAACTCATGTTGCCGCAATTGCCGCTGAAATCGACCGCATCGTTCACTACGCCGACCTGTGCAAAGGTATAGTCGATATCAGCTTCAAAACGTGTCGATGGGCCGACCACGCAAATTTTGCTAAGCGAAGAAATGCCACCGCCCATGCCATTAAGCTGGCGCATATTGGGATCCGGACTGCCGAGCATAGCCGCGAAAAGGGCGGACCATACGGTCTCGTCCGTCGGCAGGTCTGCGCGCTTCAGGACGACGGCCTTTGAGGTGCCGCCGCGTATGAATGCTGCAGGGATGCGTAGCTGGCTCATTTGGGCTTCTCCTTCACGGATTAGGGAAGTTGTGTCTTCAGCGCCGCGCAGTTGTTTCGAATGTAGTGGTGCATCAAGAGGCCGGTGACCTTTAGATCGCGCTCGGCAATGGCTGCCGCTACACGCTCGTGCTTGCGTGGCAGGTAGTGAAGGATTATCGACCATCTGTGCGATGACCACGCGAAAGTCACGATCACCCCTGCAATACGCCCATCTTGGGTTGGGCCGCGACCTGGTCGGCGTGTTGGTCGGGCTCTATTGCTCCCACCCAGCTGAGTTCAATTTACGAGTTAGTGCTGCACGGCAGCGTCAGCAGAGCCCCACGAATCTTATTGCGATCAATCATTTTAAGTGATCCTTGGCGCAGTATGCGGCTTGTCAGCCGAATCGGCCAGGCAAAAAAAGAGGACGCCTGTAAGGCGTCCTCTTTATCGGGGTGATCACTATTTACAGGTATTGAACTACCCCTGACATGATGATCGTAAGCACCACAGACGAGGTAATGACGGCCTTGACCGACAGCATAGCACCGTTCATTTTGCCCCAGATCGCATTGGCCTCGATGATCACGATAATGGCCAGACCGACCAGCAAAGCAACGCTGCTCATGGCGATATCACCGGCTCCGCCCCATAGGCCGCCATTGGCCATCGGCGAGGCGTGCCCGGACGCCACCATGAAAAACAGCATGGGTAAAGAGAGCAAAGTGTTGGTCCGAGAAGCCAGGCCCGCTTTGGGTCCGGCTGCGGCTTTGTCACCAGATTCCAGGCCAATGACAATCTTTTGATTAGGCCAGATGATCAGCCAGACATTGAGCATCATCAGCGTACCCATCACCGCGCCCAGGGTGATACCCAGGCTGAGACGTGTATGCAGAACATAGCCCAGCAACAACAGACCAGTGAGGAAGGTGAACATCGCTGCCCAGCGAAACCACCACAGGGCTCGTGGCGCGAGTTTGGCCATCACATCTGCCTTGGCGCCATCATCAGCTTCTTTGACGTACTCCGTCTGGATAAAATTGAAGTAATACAACAGGCCAATCCAGGTCACGCCAAAAACGATATGACCCCAGCGCATGACGACATCTAAAAGGTAGCTCATATATCTCCTCTCCCAAGCATGGGTGGTAAGGGTGTGGGATGGTGTATTTTTTACAGGCTCAAAAACGTAAGAGCGCGATTACCTGCCCGTGAAATAACCGCACAAAGATCAGGTTGATAGCGCATCCTGACGGCGCCATTTTAGTTCAGGTGCTAAATAAGCGCCAATCAGACTGCGCCACTGGTGCGCCGCAACCCATTACTTGCTTAAAGTGCGATCAGGCGACCGGCGGCAATCCCGCAAGCGCCATGGCCACTTCCGATTCATCATAAGCGTAATCCTGCAGTTTGCCGGCGTTGTAGTCGGTATAGGCCTGCATATCGAAGTAACCGTGGCCGCACAGGTTAAACAATATGGTGCGTGATTGGCCTTCTTCCTTACAGCGCATAGCCTCGGTGATTGCCCCCTTGACTGCGTGGTTAGCCTCTGGGGCAGGTACGATGCCCTCGGCTCGGGCAAAGGTCACCCCGGCGTCGAAGCACTCGGTCTGACTGTAGGCCGTTGGTGTGACTTCACCCAGATCCACCAGTTGGCTGACCAGCGGTGCCATGCCGTGGTAACGCAAGCCACCGGCGTGCGAGGCGGGTGGCACGAAGGAGGAACCGAGGGTGTGCATTTTCACCAGTGGGGTGAGGTTGCCGGTGTCACCGAAGTCATAGGCGTACTTGCCCTTGGTCAGCGAGGGACAGTTAGCCGGTTCTACCGCAATGACCCGTACGTCCTGCTCGCCGCGCAGTTTGGCACCGATGAAGGGGAAGCTCAGGCCGGCAAAGTTGCTGCCACCACCGGTACAGCCGACCACGATGTCCGGGTAGTCGTCGGCCAGTTCCATCTGGCGCATGGCTTCTTGTCCAACCACTGTCTGGTGTAGCAATACATGATTGAGCACGCTGCCCAGTGCGTACTTGGTGTCGTCGCGCTGGGCTGCCAGTTCCACGGCCTCGCTGATGGCGATGCCCAGACTGCCGCTGCTATCGGGGTTTTCGGCCAGGATCTTCTTGCCCGACTCGGTCAGGTTACTTGGACTGGCATGGCAGGTCGCGCCGAAGGTTTCCATAAAGGCGCGGCGGTAGGGCTTCTGGTCATAACTCACCCGCACCATGAACACTTCGATCTCAAGGCCGAAAAAAGCCCCAGCCAGGGCCAGCGATGAGCCCCACTGCCCGGCGCCGGTCTCGGTGGCGATGCGCTTGACGCCTTCTTCCTTACAGTAAAAGGCCTGCGCGATTGCCGTGTTAGGTTTGTGGCTGCCGGCCGGGCTGACGCCCTCGTATTTGTAGTAGATGCGGGCCGGGGTATCCAGCGCTTTTTCCAGGCGTCGCGCCCGGAACAGGGGGCTGGGCCGCCACTGGCGGTAGATGTCACGCACCGGATCGGGAATATCAATGGTGCGCTCGCCGCTGACCTCCTGCATGATCGCAGCCATGGAGAAAAGGGGTGCTAGATCGTCCGGTCCCACCGGCTGACCGGTACCCGGATGCAGCACCGGCGGTGGTGGCACGGGCAGGTCAGAGACGATGTTGTACCATGACTTGGGGATATCTTCTTCGTCTAGCACAAACTTGATCTTGTCTGACATGGTGTTTTCCTCGGGTAGATAGATAAATAGATAGATCGGGTTGGGAAGATGCAGGGTAAATGTTTTGCTACGGAGCGTGCCAGCCTGGCGCCAGTAAAAGGTCGTTGCGGACGCACGATTGTCCGTATCGACAGAGCCTATCTTAGAACATTAAAACCAGTGCGTGTTTAAGGCTCTTGCCACTTGCTGGGTATGATAGGGCCTACCAGTAATACCCCAGGCCAAATTTGAAAGTCTGATCGAGTGCTTCAACGTCGGCAGAAGCCCCGGAGTCATACTCCAGCTTTACTTCTGCGTTAAGAGCTATTTTGGAAAGCAGGGGAACCGTGATACCAACTCTGGTGTTAACCACGATGTCGGTATTGTCTTCAAGATTCCAAACTCCAATCTGATTTAGGTAGCTCTGCGTGCTCTGACCGAGAACATTGCTCTTCATATCGAGGTTCCAGCTGAATCCAAAATACTGTTCCTTCTCCAAGTCGGTACGATCATCCGATACATATGCCAGCCCCGGCTCTGTTGAAAAACTGAATTTGGGTGTTGAGCGCCACTGTTTTCCGTAATAACCACTGAGCATAAGGCGCTGTTTAAGATGTGCAAATTCGTCAGCCTCAAGGTAAAGGTTAGCTCCCATGTAGGCATTGTTGGTAAGAAAGCGATCAGATTTGCCGATGACCGTGTAGTCATCCGATGTTTTTACCTCATTGGAGGCGCCAGCGTCGGCATAGTCCAGCTCGCCGCTGGCGCGCAGCGTGTAGCGGGTCGTCAGGCTTTCCCAGACCGAATCCAGAGCATAGTCCAGCTCGTTTTTGTTGGTATTGCCTGATTGCACTTCCCACGCCAGGGTCAGGTTACCGGTCCAGCGGTAGCCTTGGCCAAGCATCCAGGGTTTAGGGTTGATCTTGTCGATATCTGCCAGTGTGTAACTCTGCGCGCCGCTGGCGGTCATCACGACAAACTGGCCCTGGCTTAGTTTCAGCGAGGGTGCGCGGATGACCCGATCATCCGAGAGTTTAAGCACGATGGGTTGGTGGGACTCGATTGCGACAACTTTTTCAAAAGGGATAGACAGTTTCCCCGCAGCGTTGGACTCAAAGACAATCTGATCGGAAGAGCCTCCTAGGAGTTGCCCCGAAATGACAGAGCCGTCAACGAGTTCAATGGTGTTTGCCGGGAAATCTGCCTGACTTTGCGCCCAAGCACTCGTGCAAAGGCCAAGGGTGATTATGGCGAGCAATGTTTTTTCTAACAAATAAGAAATACGTTTCATCATTGTCAAACATAAAGAGTCAAGTGAGAGAGAACGCGCTGCCCGGCAGCCGATTTTGAGAGCAAACTGCAGACGATTATAGACAGGCTTCGTCTCACAGTGAAGAGATCGGCCCTAGGGTCTGCCGAGCTTTTTGCACCTTCTCCAAAGAGCGCGCCCAGATGAGATGACTGCGACAGAGGCAGCCTGAAGCGCCAAATCCTGCAAGCGGGACGATGACGCCATCGTGTGACAGCAGTAATTGTGCCCAGCGATGCTCCAGTTCGCGCCCGGCGCACCGGTACCAGATCTGGCGTATTGGGCAATGATCGAGCAGGGTATCGATATGCCAGTGCCTGCGTTTGGTTGCGCGCAGGTGTCGGCCGAGGCGCCCCCGAAGGCCACCCGGGCCAAAGGCCGAACCCACATACAGGTACCAGCCACGGCGCAGGCGCATGAGGTCCAGCGCACCGACTGCAATTGAAGCCGATCTTTGGCAACGAAGCACCAGCACATATGTGCCCGGTGTACGCGGAAGCTGCGAAGGATTGAGCGTCAGGACTCTAGTGTTTCACGATAGTGAGAAAGGTATTGAATGATATCGCGCGACTCACCCATCCATTCGCTTTTTCCATCGGCAGACTGTCGACGCAGCACCGGCACCGTGGCGCGCCCGCGCGCTTGCATCAGCTCGGTTTGCCATTGGGGGTCATCCCAGATATTGCGTTCTTCCAGAGTCAGCCCAAGCTGCGCAACAGCACGCTTGACCATAGTGCAGTAGCCGCACCAGTTGCGGGTATAGAGGATCAGTTTTTCGTCACCCGCCTTCATCTTGGTTACTGTAGTAGGAGCGTTTTAGACCAGGGCTTACCAGGGGCGCGAAGACACATCTGCGATCATGCCCGTAGCCCCCGGCTTCGTGCCAGCAGGTACAGACTGGCAATAAACAAACAGGCGATAAAAAAAAGAATCATGCCGTAAGAGACGAGCAGGCTTACATCGCTGATCCCCAAAAAACCGAATCGAAAGGCGTTGACCATGTAGAGAATCGGGTTAGCCATCGATACCTGTTGCCAGAAATCCGAGAGCAAATGTATCGAGTAGAACACCCCACCCAAGTAAGTCAGTGGCAACAGCACAAAGGTCGGGATGATGGAAACGTCATCAAACGTCTTGGCGAAGATAGCGTTCATAAGGCCACACAGTGAGAACAGAATTGCGGTCAGCATCACGATGCTGAACAGTACTGCGAGGCTGTGGATCTGCAGGTCCGAAAAAAAAAGTGAAACACCGGTCACAATCAGGCCAACCAATGCACCACGGGCAACACCACCGGTAATGTAGGCCAGCAGAATAATGACGATGGGCGTGGGTGAGACCAGCAACTCTTCTATTGACTTGCCCCACTTTGCGCCGAAAAAAGAGCCCACCACATTCTGGTAGCTGGCGTTGATCACGGACATCAGGATCAGGCCTGGCACCAGAAAATCCATGTAGTCAAAGCCATCCATTTGACCGATACGTTTGCCGATCAGACTGCCGAATATCACGAAGTACAGCAAGGTCGAGATCGCTGGTGGTACCAGTGTCTGTTGCCAGATGCGCAAAAAGCGGGTGATCTCCTTGGTTACGATTGTGACA
>JAPKAJ010000085.1 GCA_028825345.1 Arenicellales bacterium
TGTGCCTGATGACACCCCCGAGATTGAACCGGTGGTCATGGCAATGAATCCGGGGGCCTAGGCATGAAATTTTTGGCTGTAGCTTAGTGTCACTACTGATACGAAATGCCACCGTGGTCACGGTGGATTCACAGCACCGCGTGATGGAAGATGGCGCGGTGTTCATTGAGGGTGACCGCATCGTTGATCTTGGTGCGACTGATATTCTTGCTGAAAAATACACCGCTGCCGATACGGTAGTCGATGCCCGGGGCAAGGTGGTGCTACCGGGTTTTGTCAGCGCGCACAACCACGTGGGGTATGCCGTCTTTCGCGGTCGGGCTGAAGATATCGGTTATGCACCCACCCACCGGTTGTATCTGCCGATGAGTGGCATCATTACCAATGACGAGCGCCAGGTCATCGGCGCACTGGCAGTGACAGAACTGCTGCGTGGCGGGGTGACTACGATTCTTGAGATGGAAGAAGACGCTGAACTCTTTGCGCCTTTTATTGAGACAAGCGGCATGCGTGCCCTCATTGGCGTGATGGTAAATGATGTCAATCTTGAGGCCCTTGCACTAGGGCAGACTGTTTTTGATGAAGCCATTCGTGTTAGCCAGCTGGAACAGGCGCTGGGTCTGGCAAGCCGCTGGCATGGCCGTGCCGGTGGCCGGATCCAGGCAGTCATGGCAGCGACGGGCCTTTCGACCTCCTCGCCCGAGCTGCTGAAGGGGTTGCGAGCGGGAGCAGACGACATGAGTCTTCGCCTCTCTATTCATCTTGGTTTCGGTGAGCGGGATCTCGTGCAAAACATCCATGGCATGGCGCAATTCGATTACGCGTTCGCTCACGGTATGCTGGGTCCCGATGTAGTCGCCGTACATTGCTTTGAGGTTGATGATGCTGAGGTCGATACCCTCGCCCAATCCGGAACGCACCTTGCCCATTGCCCGCATATGAATCAGTTTCGTGGAGAGGTGGCACCCATTCAGGCCATGCGGGCCAAAGGCATGCATGTAGGCCTCGGGATCGATAATTATTTTTCGGATTACTTTGAGGTGCTGCGTTCGTGTCTTGCGAGCGCGCGTATTCATGCCCATGATCCACAAGTGTTGTCAGCACATGAGGCTCTGGAATTGGGCACGATCCATGCCGCCCGGGTTCTGGGATTGGATCATGAGATTGGCTCGCTGGAGGTGGGTAAGAAAGCCGACCTGCAGGTGGTCGATATGCACCGCCTGGGCCTGACTCCCGTGAATGATCCGGTTACTACGTTGGTTTATCACGGCCATGCCAAAGATGTAGAGATGGTCATGGTCAACGGCGAGGTCGTGGTTACCGGGGGTACGGTGCAAACTGCTGACGAGAACGAGTTGCTTACCCGGGCGGGCGTGGCTGCGGATGCCGCGTGGCAGCGTTTTGCCCAGCGCTACGGAGATTTCGTTGCACCAGCACCGGTGTGATGTCTTATTCGGCTGGTCACTGATCGAGTCAATAGAATAAGAGTCGATTAGTGAGTGTATTGTGGCTGGCAACGCCTGACGGGTGTTCTGTGCCTTTTATTTCTGAGGCGCCTTATGGAAAAACCGAACCCGGTAAGTCGCGATGGGATGTTTGTATCTGGGGCGAGCACGCCAGGTACCACTCAAGCTTTGATTGCCAAAGCCGCTGATCAATCCACTTCTTCACCGATATGACGTGTTGGACACCAGTGGCGGGCTAACGTTTATCTGGAATTCAACTGGCTGTTTCAATAGATACGTCAGTATCGAAATCCCCGATAATGCCGTCTTGTTGGGTGTGCCAGTTAGGGTATTCAAGCTGAAAGGTTTCAAGCATTTGTGTAATCGGCGGCTCCGCATATTCCCCGCGCTCGTTCAGGTATTCCATGTGACGACGACCTTCAAGATCTAAAGGGTGATAGATCGAGTCTTTTTGGCCATCAAAATCCAGTGGCCGCAGGCGAAACTTGTGACATAACTCAAGATTGAAAGCGGGGGTTGCTTTTACCCACCGACCATCCAGGTAAATCGATGTGTAGCCGTGCCAGTAGAAAACATCGGTTTGCATATGCTCACGCATCTTTTGAGTCGAGAGGTGATTGCGCACGTCTGCGTAGCCCAGGCGTGCCGGAATACCAATAGAGCGACAGCACGCCGCCAGCAGCACGGCTTTGGAAACACACCAGCCATGGCCGAGTTCCAGGTTGCGTCTCGCACTGAGGCCACTGATGGATATATCCAGGTCATAGGCGTTATAGCGGACCTGATCGCGCACCGCGTAGTACAACAGTATGGCCTGCTCCACAGCCCGCGTTTCCGTATCGATCGCCCGTCGGGAAAATCCCACTACCGCGTCATCATCACTTTGCACCGCAGGCCCGGGATGCAAAAAAGGTTTCAGGTCTTCGCTCATTTTATGACGGAGTTCAGGGTTTGTTTTTCTGTTCAGGATAAAGTTCGTTTTGATCAGTCGGGTTATTTTATCTGCAAGCGCTAATGGACGGACTGCTTCAGTTGTGTGATAACGGCATCGGCCAGTTCACGCGCGGCCAGCGATAACGTATCGATGCTCCGGGCGACCACATACAGAGTCGATGTCAATCGTTGTGAGATCGGCCGTAAAGTAACCCCACCGAGTGCGACCATAGTTCTTGCCGTATAAGGGTCGACAATTGCCGGTTTACCGGTCGCGCACCCCAGCGATGCCACCGCGATATTCGAGTAAGCGGATAGACTGGCTTGCGGCCAGGACAGAAGTTTCATCCAGTTGCTTTCAGCAGATTGAAGCCTGGTCGTATCGTAGGCCACACATTCAGCCTCTTTTAGCGTCTGAAGGTCGATTGGTCCGCCGGATTTTGCCAGAGGATGATCTTCAGGAAGCAGGCACACGTATTCCAGTATTTTCTGGTAGAGCACATGCAGCGATTCAGGTTTGTGGTAAACATTCACAACCGCTATATCCAGTTGCCCCATGGCGACGGCATCTATCAGACCCGGTGAGTTGTTGACCCGCAGCGAAACCTTCAGGTCGGGCTTATTCGCATGGATGCGGGCGATCGCATGCGGCGTGATCTGATAGACAAGAACTGGAGTAACCCCGATCTGGACCTCGCCATGAATGCTGGTACGGATTGCACTGGCAGCCTCCTTGAGCCGGTCAGTGCCGGTGAACAGGTTTTCTACTGCATCGCCAAAACGTCGCCCTTCTACCGTTGACGCCAGGCCACGGCCGCTACGGACAAAAAGGGCAAAGCCGATCGATCTTTCCAACTCCTTCACCAGTCGTGTGACGCTGGGCTGAGAGATGGCCAGGGCCTTGGCTGCACCAGTGACCGAACCGGTACGCAAAGTCGCACGAAATGCTTCCAGTTGTTTGAGATTCATGGTTATTTAATATATATCAAATATGAATAAATAGTATCAAAAAATCTATTTGTTAAATATTTAAAAGTGATTGATACTGCCTGGTCTAAAACACAACTTTCGGGTCTGACAAGCGTCTATGGCACGAATTACTTACCTCAACAGTTTTCCAGCCCCCAATGCGTTGGATATTCTGGAACGCCATGGCGGGCACGAGATCATTCGCATCGATGGCGAAGACCCGATAGAACAAAGTTTTGAGACATTGGCCCGAGCCCATGCCTACCAATGCGTCGGCGCCCGTGATGAGGTGCCGCCTCTACTTCGTGTCGGCACTGATTTTTTGAATAAGGCACCCGAGTTGCTGGTGGCCTCTGCGAGCGGCTCCGGGGTAGATGTCTTTGACCTGTCGGCATGTACCAAGGCGGGGGTTCTGGCAGTAAACCAGGCAGGTAGCAACGCCCAGTCGGTTGCCGAGCACGCGATCAACATGATGATTACGGTACAAAGACATATCGGGGTGGCGGATCGTGCGCTGCGGGGCGGTTGGGCGGGATCGCGTTTGGAGTTTATGGGCAGTGATCTTTCTGGAAAGACGCTTGGCATCGTTGGTATCGGCAATATCGGAACAAGACTTGCCCGAATCTGTGGCACAGGTTTTAGTTGCAAGGTACTCGCATACGACCCCTACCTCACAGCGCAGGAGATCAGTCAACGTGCTGCGCAGGCGGTAGGTTTTGACGAGTTGCTGCAAAATGCCGATATCGTCTCAGTACATACCCCTTTGACGACGCAGACGCGCAATCTTTTTGACAGTGATGCGTTTACTCATATGAAAAAAGGCGCGATATTTGTGAATACGGCACGGGGTTCGATCCATGATGAGGAGGCGTTAGCCGATGCTCTTGCATCGGGGCACCTGGGAGGTGCAGGACTCGACGTTTGGGACAGCGAGCCGCCGGCGAAGGAGCATCGACTGCTGCACCTGCCCAATGTGATCGCGACACCGCACATAGCCGGGTGCACCTCGGACAGCCTGGCCAATATGGCCGAGTATGCAGCCACCCAGCTATTGCAGATTTTCGCAGGTGAGCCACCATCGCGACCAGTGAACCCTGAAGTATTGCCCCAGTTTAAGCAACGGTTTGCACAAATTCTTGGAGGTTCCATTCAAGCCTGAATAGCGGTCTTACTCGCAAGAGTGATCGAAGTAGCAGTAGATTGTGTTATCAACAAAAGGAGGATGTAATGAAAGTAGAATCGTATTGTTATCGCTTAAGAGCCCGTAAGGTATTAGCCGTAGTCGTAATCGGCATTGCTGCGACGATTGGGCTGGGGAGTCAGAGTGTCGTTGCAGAAGAGATTGTAGGTCGACTCTCGTATCACTGGGGGCCAACCCACACAGCGGCAGGTTATGCCCTGCAGTTTGCAGAAGAAGTCAATAAGCGGGCGGCAGGCCGGCTGCGAATCGATGTTTATCCAAGTGGACAATTATTCGGAATCAAAGAGATTGTGGGTGCGCTCAAAGCTGGATCAGTAGAAATTGGGGCGATTATCGGAATTGTAGGGTTTCCCACGGTAGTTAAAGACTTCAATATTGCCAGTTTCCCTGGCATGTTTGCCAGCCTGGAGCACCAGCGCAGTTTTTTTCAGGATTCAGCCGAGGGTCGCGCATTGTGGGATGAAACCTTGGCAAAGACCAATACCAGTTTGCTCATGTATGACCCGGTCGGCCCGGTCCTAACCTGCAGTGTCAACAGTAAGCTCGATAGTATCGAAAGTTATAAAGGGTTAAAAGCGCGCAGACTTTTCGGTACCGAAAAACCACTCTGGAAAGCTTTAGGTGTGGATTATCAAAAACTCGGCACGAAGGGTGTCTACACTGCCTTACAGACTGGTATGGTCAACACGGTTAATACTGTGCCCAATGGTGTCCGTGCCTACAGTTGGTGGGAATTTCTGAAATACTGCCAGTTGCCATATCAGTCATATGCCGACTCGTATCTCATGGCTAATTCGGATTGGTTTAACGGTTTACCGCAAGATCTTCGGAATATGATCCTTGAAGTTGGTCAGGAACTAGGAGAGGTTGCTACCCGTGGCATCATGGATGCGTCTGCCAAAGTGCTCGAGGAATTCAAATCAGAGCATGGCGGCACGGTTACCATCATGCAAGGCGAAGCCAAGGCGGAGTTTGATCAATTGCTTAAAGATAAAGTCTTTCCTGCGCTGGCCGATATGGTCTCTCCAGGTGTTCTTAAGGCTGCACAGAATCATCCAGCACCGTGATACTGCTGGCCGACCTGCCGCGTTTATTCCGATGCGGCAGGTCGTAGTTTCTGAAAAGAGTTAAATCTGAAAAAAAGATATGGATGCGCTGGTACGAAAGCTGACTGCAGTGAATGATGCCATTGCAAAAGGGGTCATGGCGATTGCGATGACTATCATTGCTTTTTCGGTCCTAGCCCTGACTTCCGGCGCATTTACCCGTTATTTCACGGGACTAGGCTTTGACTGGATCATGGATTTGCCGCCGGTCATGATGCCCTGGCTGGTATTTCTGCTCGCGGGCGTCCTGTTGCGCTCAAAATCTCATATTACGGTGGATTTCATGCCTCGGTATCTGTCGGCCAGGGGCACGATCAGGTTGTCTCTTTTCATTCATCTTTTTGTTCTGGGGTGCGCAGTCGTTTTTTTCATCGCAGGCATTGATGCAGTCGTACTGTTTCGCGAACTCGGTCAATTCATTGAATTGGAGTTTGACCTGCCGTACTGGTACGTTTATCTATCCTTCCCGATTGGGTTCGGAATCCTGGCGATCTTCGCAATCGAGTTGGCATTGAAGGACTGGATCGCTTTGACTAGACCACCAGATCCAGCAGAGTACAGCAGCAGGCAGCTATGACAGTATTAATGATTGCGGCGTCGATGCTGTTGCTGTTTATGGCAGTGCCGGTATTTCTGGTTTTTGGTGCAGGTAGTGCCGGAGCCGCGATTCTCGATCTGGGATTGCCATGGTCGACCCTGATTCAGGTGTCCTACGCTGCCATCACCAAGCCGGTGCTGATTGCGATTCCCCTGTTCATTTTCAGCGGTCTGGCCATGTTGCGTGGGGGGATTGCAAGTCGACTTGTGCATATGACCACCACGCTGGTTGGGCACTGGCCGGGCGGCCTTGCTATTGGTATGGTGTTGACGATGGGATTTTTTGCCGCTTTTTGCGGCTCGATCCTTGCTGCTATTACAGCAGTAGGTACAATCATGATGCCCAAAATGATCGAGCAGGGGTACCCACCGGCGTTTGTGATTGTATTGGCAGCATCGGCAGCACTGCTGGAAGCCTTGATTCCGCCATCCAACGCTGCGATCGTCTTTAGTGCATTGACATCAGTACCCGTATCCAAGACCTTTGCCGCAGGTATCCTGCCGGGTCTAGTGCTGATGGTTCTGTTGATGATCCTGTGTGTATGGCGATGTCGTCACATTCGTATGGCTAGCAAGGCAACCCCGGCCGAGGTCTGGCAGGCGGTTAAGGCAGCTGCCCCGGGACTGGTGACCCCGGTCATTATCCTTGGTGGGATCTATGGCGGACTTCTGACACCGTCAGAGACAGCAGCGGTTGCCGGGATCTGGGCCGTGTTAATTGGTTTTGTAATCCATCGCGAATTGACCATTGAAGGTTTGCTCGGCGCCCTGCGCCAGACTGCGATTGCGACTACCGTTATCTTTAGCATCATCGCGATGGCGATGTTCTTGTCAGTTATTCTGACCTACACTCGCACTCCTCAGGACATCATCGGTTATTTCACGGAGTTTGGCGTTACACCTATGATGTTCTGGCTGATGCTTGCGATCATATGCCTGATTCTGGGTACGTTTATTGAGATCGTGCCTCTGTTTTATCTGACAGTGCCAATATTTGCGGCAATCGCCCTGTCATTCAACCTCAATCTTCTGCACCTCTTCGTTGTGTTCACAGCTTTTGCCGGTATCGGAATGATTACTCCGCCGGTTTGTGTTGGTATCTATACGGCGGCCGGTGTCGTCAACATCAGCCCGGAGCGGGCGTTTGGTGAGATTCCAGCCTTCGTTCTGATGGGTATTGTCTACGGTGCATTGATGATCGTGAGTCCAGTGCTTTCAACCTGGCTGCCAGGCGTGTTGTTCTGAATAGGAACCTCGACCAATGACGGCGTCATTTTTCAGCGTTGATGACTTTCGCGCCGGTGCACGCCGGCGAATGCCAAGGATCATTTTCGATGCACTTGATGGCGCAGCTGGCAACGAAACAGCAAGTCGACGTAACAGTGCGGCATTTGAGGATGTTTATCTGCAGGGGCGGGTACTGGTCAACGTAGAGGATCGCGCTATGCAGACCTCATTTCTCGGTTGCCAATGGCAAGTGCCGTTCGGAATTGCCCCCATGGGGATGTGCGATCTCTTTTGGCCGGGTGCGGATAAAGCGATGGCCCGCGTCGCGCGTGAGGTTGGACTCCCTTTGGGGGTATCGACCATGTCCTCAACGACGCTCGAGCAACTGTTCGATCTTGCCGGGGGGAATGCCTGGTTTCAGTTATACGCTGGAGAATCGGACGAATTGACCCATAATCTGGTTGCCCGGGCCGCGAGCACTGGCTACCAAGCACTGATACTCACGGCAGACGTACCTGCTCTCGCGCCACGCCAGCGTGATCTGCGCAACGGCTTCAAGGTGCCATTTCGGATTGGTCCCAAGCAGGCTCTGGATTTTGCCTGCCATCCACAGTGGACTTTAGCCACCCTGAAAAACGGTCGACCAAAGTCCCGCAACGTCAATTCGTTACCTAAGGATGTGACTGTCGGGACTCGCGTAGGACAGTTTCGTCGCGAAGCCGGGCGCGGGCACTTTGACTGGAATTTTCTGCGTGAACTGCGCGCCCAGTGGCCGCACAAACTGATACTCAAAGGTGTGATGTGCGCCGAGGATGCCCACAATGCGGTCGATGCGGGGGCAGATGCTGTCTATGTTTCCAATCACGGTGGGCGTCAACTTGACAGTGCGCCGGCGGCCATTTCGATGCTGCCATTGATCCGTGAAGCACTGGGTCCGGAATACCCCATAGTTTTTGACAGTGGCGTGCGCAGCGGCGAGGACATCGTCCGAACGCTCGCCAGCGGCGCTGGATTCGTGATGCTGGGCCGGCCTTTCCTGTATGCCCTGGGGGCCGATGGTGCAGGAGGTCTTTCCCAGCTACTGAGCTTGTTAATGAATGAGTTAAGCACGGTCATGGCCCAACTGGGTTGCACACACCCGGCGCAGTTGGACGGCGCCGTGCGGGCACCGCCGCGATGACAGAACTCATTTTGGACGATGGCTAGGGAAGCACCACATATGAATGAAATTGAACAGGTCCGTGGCGGGGCTTTGCTTGCCCGCGCCCTACATGAGAAAGGTATCCGTCAGGTCTTTACCTTGAGCGGTGGGTTTTGTAACCCGGCACTTGAGGGCCTGGCCCAGTGCGGCATCAGCATCATTAACTGCCCACATGAACAGATTGCTGGGCATCTTGCGGACGGATATACACGTATTACCCGCAAACCTACGGTTTGTCTCGTTGGTCCGGAGGGTTTTGCTAACGCCGTGCCTGCCATGATGGAAGCCTGGGGCGAGCGCTCGCCGGTGATCTTTATCACCGGATCCAGTACCTTGAAACGCCAGGGTAGCGGCGGTTTCAAGGAGATCGACGATGTGGCGATTGCGGCCCCGCTGACCAAGTACAGCGCCAGCATCACCGGTGGTGAGCGTATCCGTGAGTTTGTGGATCGTGCCTACAAGATAGCTCTAAGTGGATATCCCGGACCAGTACATCTCAGTGTACCGGTCGACATTATGTTCTCGTCCTTCCCTGTTGACGCCCAACTGGATGAGCGGCCATTTGATCATAACCCACGGTCCGCACCACGCGCCTGGCCCTGTCCGGATGATCTTCAAGAGGTGATCGATCTG
>JAPKAJ010000393.1 GCA_028825345.1 Arenicellales bacterium
CTGAGAGAGTCAAAAATAGCGGCATGAATATTGCGACTGGTGACTGAATCGCCAACCCTAAATAACTGGTAAGTACCTTCTAGATTATTCACCTGGTTTTGAGGCGCACCGGCTAGCAAGGCAGATTGATCAACCTCGCCCAGGTTGATGGATCCGGGTTTGAGCTCAAAGTAAAGATCAGCAGCCGGTAAAGTACCGTTATCGGATACCACCTGGTCAACGCGTCGTTGGATGCGCTGATTGGTATATTCGTTATAGATGGTTGCGCAAAAGCCATCGTCCTCTCGGGTGATCCCGGTTAAGCGTTGGTTCAAGGTAATCGTGACATCGTTGCCGTACAGGCTTTTCAGGTAGGCCGGGTGATTAGTACCTCCGATATCAGGCGCTATCATCATCTCTGGCGATAAGTACTCAAGAGTGCATTCGCTCTGTGCCAGAAATTCGGCACAAGATGCCCCAGCGTGCTGGCCGTTATCATCAAAAAACAACACGTTCTTACCGATGGGCGCAGACCCGGAAAGAATATCCCAACTGCTGACCGCAAGATCTGCACCTTCTTTCAGATAACCCGCGTGGGGTAAGCCACCTGTGGCGATCAGCACCGCATCAGGCGAAAGATCAATAACGTTTTTTTGTTCTGCCAGGCAGTTAAAGTGCATCTGGACGCCAAGGCGCTGGCACTGGTCAAACAACCAGTCAGTGATACCCAGAATCTCCTTGCGTCTGTGCACTTTGGCTGCAAGATTTATCTGACCGCCATGTGTGTTGGATGCTTCCAACAGAGTTACCTCATGGCCTCGAGAAGCGCAAACCCGTGCCGCTTCAAGTCCCGCGGGCCCCGCACCCACGATCACGATCCGGCGCGAGGGCGTCGTGCTACGAGTGATAACGTGGGGCAGGGAGGCCTCACGACCCGTCGCGGGGTTATGCGCGCACAAGGCTTCGCCTTCTCCGTAGATTCTGTCAATACAGTAGCCCATACCGACACAGGGGCGAATCTGATCTTCTTCGCCGCGCATAATCTTGGCAACGATGTGGGGGTCAGCCATATGAGCGCGAGTCATACTGACCAGATCCAGTAAACCTTCTTTGATCGCATATCGGGCCGTGGCGACATCGTTGATGCGCGCCGCATGCATAACCGGCAGATCAAAGTGACGGCGGACTTCGCCGGCGAATTCAAGATGCGGTGCCTGTGGGGTACCCATGTTGGGAATCAGGTTGGCAAGGCCGACGCTGGTGGCGCAATGGCCGCGGTTGATATTGAAAAAATCAATCATTCCGCTGTTGGCCAGTGTCTCGCCAATCTGCATCCCTTCATCAAACTGAAGGCCGCCATCGAGCGCTTCATCAAACATCATCCGGATACCCACAATGTAGTCGTCTCCAACCTGTCGGCGAATCTCCTCTAACACCTCTATGGAAAAGCGCATACGGTTCTCGAGGGATCCGCCGTAGGCATCGGTGCGCCGGTTGACGGCCGGCGTCCAGAAACTGTCCAGCAGATGACCATTTGCAAAGACTTCGATACCATCGAGGTCACCCTCACGACAACGCGCCGCTGCAGCACCATAGGCACTGACAATCCTTTTGATGTCCCAGTCTTCCATGGCCTTGGGAAAAGCCCGGTGGGCGGGCTCGCGCACAGCCGAAGGCGCAATGACCGGCAGCCAGTGCCCTGCGTAATTAGAAGTGCGCCGTCCCAGGTGGGTGATCTGACACATGGTGGCGGCGCCATGGGCATGTACCCGTCGGGCGAGCTGTCGAAAATGCGGCACGATCTGATCATCGCCCGCATAAAGATTGCCGTAAGCCGCAGGTGTATCCGGTGCCACCAGTGTGCCGCCGCCAAACATGGTCAGGCCGATGCCGCCTTTGGCTTTTTCTTCGTGGTAGCGCTGGTAGCGCTCTTTGGGTAGGCCATCCTCCGAGTATGCTGGCTCATGACTGGTCGACATGACCCGATTCTTCAGGGTCAGGTGCTTTAGCTGAAAAGATTGCAGTAGGGGGTCGCTTTCGTTTTTCATGGAAACAGGTTGGATCTTGGATCTGACTACTGACTATATACACCATACAACAGACAAAGCTGATTTGGCAGTGCGGGCTGCTGGTTTAGGAAATTCTCTCTGGCTGATTTGAGCCCCTTGGCTTTGCCCCGTGGATTATCAGTCAAATCAGCCCCACTGCGGTGGAGCGAACACGCTTTCACTTCCCAAGACTATTC
>JAPKAJ010000394.1 GCA_028825345.1 Arenicellales bacterium
TAGTGGACGCCTGTGGTGGAGCCTGTGGACCGATCTTCGGCCGCACTATTAAGCGCCAACTCCCGCCTCGCAGGCCCTTAACCTTGCGCAAATCCCGACTTGAGCGCTTGCTAGGCGAGAAGATTCCCGTGCGTCAGGTTCGGGCTGTTTTCAGCTCGCTAGGAATGAGTCCCAAAGCTGAATCGGGTGGGTGGACCGTTATCCCACCCAGTTATCGTTTTGATCTTTCCGGCGAGCATGATCTCGTTGAGGAAGTAGCGCGTATCGTTGGCTACGATAAATTTAAACCACGCACACCGCGAGTTCAGGTTGGCCGTGGGCTCGCCCCTGAAGGGGTCCTGAACGCTGATCGGGCCAGGGACTTGTTGGTCGATAGGCAATATTATGAAGCTATCACCTATAGCTTTGTTAACCCCGCTCTGCAGGTGCTGGTTGCACCTGGTATGCCGGCGATCGATCTGCGTAACCCAATTGCGTCACACCTGGGGCAGATGCGTCTGTCGCTTTTACCAGGATTGCTTGAGGCGCTTTCCAATAACGCGAGGCGGCAAATCAGGGACGTCAGGTTTTTCGAGACTGGGCATGTTTACCTAAAGAAAGGGCGGGGCCGTACCGAGATTGAGAGAATTGCCGGGGTATCTATGGGCTTGGCATTAGATCGATCCTGGGATAGGCCGGACAGGCCGATCGATTTCTTCGATGTTAAGGGGGATGTCGAAGCACTTCTCAGGCTAGCAGACCCGAAAAGGTGCACCATTTTTGAGCAAAACTCGAACCCGGCTTATCACCCAGGACAGTGCGCCCAAATATGGGTCGAAGGGCAATGCTGCGGCTGGATCGGGCGAATTTCGCCAAAGGTGCAGGAGTTCGTTGAACTAGAATCTCCGATTTTCGCTTTCGAATTAGATTGGGACCTAATAAATAAGACCAAGATTCCACAATTTTCGCCAGCCTCAAGATTTCCGGTGATCGGTCGTGACTTATCTTTTGTCTTTTCCAACGATATCGCCGTAGCAAAAATCAGGTCGTGCATCCGCAAGTCTGCTGGCGAATTGCTGACGACCCTTGACCTTGTAGATATCTACCGTGGCAAAGGCATCAAAGAAGGGAAAAAATCTGTTACTTACCGCTTGACGTTGCAATCCAATTCCCGCAGTCTTACAGATGAGGAGGCGGACAACATTACCGGGCGCATTATCGCCGCGATAACGAGCGACCTCAGCGGAGAACTGAGGGCAGGGTAGGCTGAAATTTAAATACAATGGCGACACACACTATTACTAAAGCAACTCTCGCGAACACGCTTTTTGACCAACTCGGGTTAAATAAGCGAGAAGCGAAAGAGTTTGTAGATCTGTTTTTTGAGCAGATTCGTCAAGCGCTCGAAATTGGAGAGAGTGTTAAGTTGTCAGGCTTTGGCGGGTTTACCATTCGCGAGAAGAACAGCAGGCCTGGCCGAAACCCAAAAACAGGGGAAGAGGTGCCAGTATCAGCACGGCGGGTGGTGACCTATCGTGCGAGCCAAAAGGTAAGGGAGCAGATTAGCGACAATACAACCACGATCAGTGCGAACATCGGTAGAGGCCATACGTCGTGACAATGCTAGACCCCAGCTCGGACGAGCTTCCTCCGATTCCGGGAAAAAGATATTTCACCATTGGGGAGGTTGGACAGTTGTGTTCCGTCAAACCCCACGTGCTTCGTTACTGGGAGCAAGAATTCCCTCAGCTGCAGCCGGTCAAGCGACGTGGAAATCGACGTTATTATCAGCGCCACGAAGTTGAACTCATTCGGACTATTAGGAAACTACTTTATATAGAGGGATACACCATCAGCGGTGCCTGCAACCAATTAAAAGGGAGCGAACCGAAACGCGTTGGCGCGAGCGGTGATGAGGTGGCGGCTCAACTTGTCGATGAATTGCAAGAAATCTCCGCACTTCTGGGACCTTAGTGCTTTAGAATTCGTCGCAAGATATCGGGGCGTAGCGCAGCCTGGTAGCGCACCGCACTGGGGGTGCGGCGGTCGGAGGTTCAAATCCTCTCGCCCCGACCAATTTTGGATTCGAAATATATTGCCCCTCTTCGCTGAGCAGAGAATGCCAAATCAGACCCTCCGCTCAGCGACTGCTGGTTCTATACAATTAAAGCAGTCGGAAACGTGAGCCGACTAGATAGTGCGATTCGACGGTTACAGGCCCAGCGCCTTTGTCTGAATGCCGCG
>JAPKAJ010000086.1 GCA_028825345.1 Arenicellales bacterium
TTGGTATCGCCATACCGGACTCTTTTGCATGGTCTGAGTAGTTCAGACCGATACATACGAGTTTGCTGATGTTGCCGACGCAAGTGCCAAGTCGTGGTTCACCTGCCACGGTCGGCAGCGATTCTGGTTCGATCCCGGACAGCTGTTCAATCGATCGAGGTGAAAGTGTCTCACCATCGATATCGTTAATGACGGACGACAGGTCCCGAATGCTACCATTCTGATCGAGTAGGCCAGGTTTCTCCTTACCTACAGAGCCGTAGCGGAGCAGTTTCATAATAATCCTCGTGTATGACTGGTTTCACCAGGCCTGCTTAAGAGTGACCTGGAATTTGTAATATATCTGAGTCAGGGGTATGCTGCACCGGGTGGGTCATCGACTTTGGGGAACTTAACTTGGTACCTCGATGATCCATGTCTGTATCCATAACCGAAACACTTGAAGGAGGCAAAAAATGTTGGGAAAAAATATTAGAAAAATTCTGAAAGTTGGTGTCTGCTCGGTCTTTGCGAGTATGGTTCTCGGTCTCAGTGTCGGGCCGGCAATGGCGGAGAAAGTGCTCCGTGTTGCGGCGCATGCATCTCTCAAGAACCTAGACCCGATCTGGACCACGGCCTACATCACACGAAACCATGGCTACATGGTGTTCGACACCCTGATCGCGATGGATTCTAACTTAAAACCCCAGCCGCAGATGCTCGAAGGCTGGGAAATCAGCGATGATAGTATGACCTATACATTCACCTTGCGTGAAGGCCTGGCCTGGCATGACGGTGCGCCCGTGACATCGGCAGACTGCATCGCCAGTATTCAACGCTGGGGTAAGCGAGATGGTATGGGGCAGAAACTGGCCAAGTTCACTGAATCCTGGACGGCCAACAATGACAAGACTTTCACTCTCAAGCTCAACGAGCCTTATGGTCTGGTGCTCGATTCACTCGGTAAGATCTCGTCCAACGTACCGTTCATGATGCCCGAACGGCTGGCCAAAACCGATGCATTCGAGGCGGTGCCAGAGATGATCGGTTCAGGACCGTTTGTGTTTGACATGGATGGCTATATACCGGGCGTCAAAGTTACCTACAGGAAGAACACCAACTACAAGCCGCGCTCTGAGCCTGCCAGTTATGCTGCCGGCGGAAAGGTCGTCCACTTCGACACAGTCGAATGGCTTTATATTCCTGATCCGGCGACTACGATGAACGCCTTGATTGCAGGTGAGATCGACTTTTGGGAGACCCCGTCTCCTGATCTGGTGCCGGGAATGGAAGGCAACCCCGATATCACCATCAAGGTGATCGACCCGCTGGGTACCCAGGGCTGGTTACGACCGAACCACCTAAATCCCCCGTTCGATAATCCAAAAGCACGCCAGGCTTTGCTGCACATGGTTAAGCAGGAGCACTACCTGCAGGCTATCATCGGTGATGAGAAGTTCTGGCGAGCTTGTGGAGCATATTTCATGTGTGACACACCGCTGGATTCCGATGTGGGCGCTGGACCACTGATGAATCAGGACCTGGAAATGGCAAGAAAGTTGCTTAAAGAAGGTGGTTACAACGGTGAGACGCTGATCCTAATGGATCCGACCGACATCCCAGTACTGCACGGTGCTTCACTGGTGACTGCGCAGATGTTGCGTAAGATCGGTGCCAAGGTCGAAGTGCAGGCGATGGACTGGAGTACTTTGACTTCCCGTCGTGCGGAAACCAAGAGCATCGCTGACGGCGGCTGGAACATCTTCCACACTTATAGTACTGGCGCTGATGTGGCCTCGCCAATTGCTAATATCGGTGTCTCTGGTGGTTGCGTGGAGGAGGCCTGGTTTGGTTGGCCCTGCGACAAGATGCTAGAAGATTTGCGTGATCAGTTCAGTCGTGAAAGTGATCCCGCGAAGCAAGTCGAGATCGGAATAGCGTTGCAGAAAAGAGCCTACGAAGTCGTTCCGTACGTCAACTATGGCCAATGGTTTCAACCAACGGCCTATCGCACATCCCTCAAGGGCGTGCTGATATCACCGGTACCTTTTTTCTGGAACATCGAGAAATAGGGCAGTCCTGATCTGAGGCCAGATCGTTATTGGCACAGGTCGGAAATTTGATTGTATCCGGGCCACCATCCCTTGTAGAGGGGTGGTGGCCTTGTTTGTGTGCCTGTTAATGACGTGTGCAGCTCAAAGACAATCGAAATTATGGATTTTATTCTGCGTCTATGCTTTATGATCGATAGATGATGATTTAAAGGCCGGACTATGCTACCTGGGCAGGCGCAGGCGTAACTTAAATGGGCAGATTTCCTCCAATTCAGATATAAAAGACCCAGTGACTATCGAATCTGACAGCCCACTGAAAAGGCCAATGATTAACAATTATGCGTGATGATCTTGTCGTGACCCTGGGGAGTCAAACCTACGCCGTCGAGTGTCCATGGGGGGCATTACCTGATGGACAGAAATTTGGCCCGGTCAGTCAGCTCGCTGTTGATTCGCAGGACCGGGTGTACGTCTTTCAACGCTCGAATCCTCCGGTGCTGGTATTTGATCCGGACGGAATCCTGGTTAACAGTTGGGGTATAGGTGAGTTCTCTGATGCTCACGGGATTTTCATCAACCGCGATGATCTTGTTCTACTGGTTGACCGTGATGCACACGAGATTCTGGCCTGTGAGACCTCAGGCGCGGTGCGCTTCCGCCTGGGTCAAAGGCATCGACCGAGGTTCAACGAGCCTTTCAACCACCCGACTGATATCGCCCAGGCACCGAACGGTGATTACTATGTCTCGGATGGTTACGGCAACTCGCGGGTGCACTGTTTTGCGGCCGACGGATCGTTTCGCTTTTCCTGGGGCCAACCTGGAGACGGTCCAGGGGAGTTCACCACACCACATGCGGTCTGGGTCGACCCAGCCGAGCGGGTGCTGGTGGCAGATCGAGAGAACAACCGTGTCCAGCTGTTCGATCTGAAAGGCCAGTTCATCGAGGCCTGGACGGATTTCTTTCACCCGATGGATATCTACGTAGACCCCGCTGGTAATGTCTTTGTGACTGATCAGATTCCAAGGCTTTCCATGCTGTCGCCGGACGGCACCCTGATCGGACGCTGTCGGCCAGTTCTCTTCGGCGCACACGGGGTGGGCGGGGACACTGCCGGAAACCTATACTTGGCCGAGACCGCACCGCTGAACTGCATTACGCGGTTGAGACTGTTGTAAAAGATGACGTAATCACCTATGGACACAACATGAACAAAACACTAGATCGGTGCGACCTGCTGATCACCGGTGGGCAAGTCATCGACGGGACAGGTTGCCCTGCGATAACAGCCGATGTTGCGGTACAGGGTGATCGTATTATCGCGGTTGGTGACCTGACCGTGGAAAAAGCGGATGCAGTGATCGATGCCCAAGGCAAGGTGATCACGCCAGGGTTCATCGATGTCCACACCCACGATGATCGACTGCTGCTGTCTAACTCGGAAGTGACGCCAAAGCTGAGTCAGGGTGTGACCACTGTGGTGGTTGGCAACTGTGGTGTCAGCCTCTCACCTTGGCTCAGCGACCGAGCACCGCCGCCGCCGCTGGACCTGGTGTTTCCGGATGGGAAAAATGGCGCACACTTTTCAACATTCGAATCCTATTCGACAGAGCTCGCCCGCCGGCCGGCAGCAATCAATGCACTGCCGTTGATCGGGCATTCGACGCTACGCTGTGGGGCGATGGATCGGCTAGACCGGCCAGCGACCCAGGCCGAGATCGAGCAGATGCGTACTCTCCTTCGTGAGAGTCTTGCCGCCGGCGCAGGTGGATTTTCCACTGGGCTGTTTTACCCACCCAATAAAGCAGCCCCAGCGGCAGAGGTCGAAGCACTGGCCCGAGAGTTGCCTGCGTTTCAGGGGGTCTACGCCACCCACATGCGAAACGAGGGCGACCAGCTGTTCGAATCGCTCGATGAAACTTTCGACACAGCCCGCCGGGCGGGCTGTCCCGTGGTGGTCTCTCATCACAAGTGCCAGAGCAAGGCGGTGTGGGGTCGCAGCGCCGAGTCCTTGGCCCGTATCGAAGCGGCGGCCGCTGAACAGCCGGTCGGATTCGACGTATATCCCTACGTCGCAGGTTCGACTGTGCTGTTGGAGGAGATGATAGAACCTTCTCGTCGGATAATTGTCAGTTGGTCTGCTGCGGTTCCTGACGCGGGCGGCCGTGATTTGGCAGATATTGCTACGGAATGGAGCTGTTCCTTGGCCCAGGCCATGGCGCGCCTGCAACCAGGCGGCGGTATCTACTTTTGTATGGAAGAGGAAGATGTCGAACGAATCCTTGCCCATCCCATGGGCATGATCGGTTCAGACGGTATCCCTCACGACAAGCACCCCCATCCACGACTGTGGGGGACATTTCCTCGTGTTCTTGGCCATTACAGCAGAGACCGCCAGCTGTTCCCACTCGAAGAGGCAGTACGCAAGATGACAGGACTATCGGCACAGACTTTTGGTCTTACTGATCGCGGCGTTCTCGAGGCGGAGGCTTTTGCCGACCTTGTTGTGTTTGATCGGTCCCGCATTTCAGATTCGGCAACATTCGAACAGCCGACTCTCGCTGCGGCTGGTATCGTTTGCGTGATTGTGAATGGCGCCATCGCTTGGCAGGGGGGTGCCGGCACTGGCTCCCGGACGGGGCGTTTGCTCAAGAACCCCAGATCAACTGAGAACGATTAGCCATGAATGCCGAAGAAATTCATCGAAATGCGATTGTCGTTGACGGACTCGTTATCTCTAAGTGGAGTCGCGAGGTCTTCGAAGACATGCACAGTGGTGGCATCACAGCGGTTAACTGCACCTGCAGTGTCTGGGAAGGGTTACACGACACGCTAGTCAACGTGGCTCGATGGAAGTCATGGTTTAGCGAGCACGCAGACATCCTGCTGCCAGTACATACGACGGCAGACATAGAAAAAGCCAAACGCGAGAACCGAGTTGGCATCATCCTCGGCTGGCAAAACACCAGCGGCATAGAAGATAGATTGGAACTTGTTGCCGTGTTCAAGTCGCTTGGGGTGGGGGTGATGCAGTTGACTTACAATACCCAGAATCTCGTCGGCAGCGGCTGTTATGAAAGCCATGACAGCGGCCTTTCAGATTATGGGCGCGGTTTGATCGATGAGATGAATCGAGTCGGCGTCGTGGTTGACTTATCGCACGTGGGTGCAAAGACCAGTGAAGACGCGATCCGCTATTCAAAGGCGCCGGTGGCGTACAGCCACTGTTGCCCGGCTGCGCTGCTCGATCACCCCCGCAACAAGACCGATGCTCAGCTGAAACTGATCATTGAACACGGTGGTTTTGTTGGCGTCACCACCTACCCTACATTCCTACCTCGGGGTGCTGAGTCGACTGTTGATGATTGTGTTTCGGCAATTGACTATGTGGTTGATCTGGTGGGCGAGGATCGGGTTGGAATCGGCACGGATTTTACTCAGGGTCAGGATGCTGCATTTTTTGACTGGCTCAGCCTCGACAAGGGTCATGGCCGTAGACTGATCGTCCGAGACTGGGATATCGCGCCGCAGCCGATCGGCCTGCAGCGGCTTTCAGAGTTTTCCAATTTGACTGCCGCGATGGTCCGCCGCGGTTGGTCCGAGACTCGAATTCGCAAGGTGCTGGGCGAGAATTGGGTATCGTTTCTGCGCGAGGTTTGGGGCGAGTAAGCTCGATGTATTCCAACGGCCACCTCGGCCGTATTTCCAATGCCTCTGGGCGGACCCTGCACGGGTGTGCGCGGGGCTGTGTTTGTTTTTCACTGAACATAAATCGGATGATTTGTCCGGATCAAGTAGATGCATTGCTGTCGATTGGTGTGGGATGACCGGGTTCTATGTAGGCATTAAGAGCCAGAGGGAATACCGGCTGGACAAAAAAGCTCAGCCAAAATGGTTCGGTTAGAATGCGCCGCTATCGTTAGCATAAGGAGACAGACAGGATGACGGATGAGGCGCTGGGCCGAGTGGCTCTTGTGACCGGTGGATCTCGTGGCATTGGCCGCGCCATCGCCGAGGCCTTGGGCAAACGGGGTGTGAAGGTAGCGATTAACTGGGTTACCAACGAACTCGCGGCTCAAAAGACACTCGAGGAGGTGCGGGCCGGTGGCGGTGACGGTGCTACATACCAGGCGGATGTCGCCAGTGAGCGAGAGGTTGGCAAGATGGTCACAGCCGTTGAGTCGGACCTTGGGCCGATTGATATGCTGGTCACCAGTGCCGGCATCATGGAAGCTGGCGGTTATCAGCAACTCGACCTGGAGACGTTCCAGCAGGTTATGCGGGTCAACGTTGAAGGAACCTTCCTGCCCGTGATGGCGGTCAAGGACGGTATGATTGCTCGGGGCCGCGGCAGCATCGTCTGTATCTCGTCGATCGCCGGGTTGCGCTCAAGGCCGCGGGTAATTGCCTACAGCACCTCGAAGGCCGCAGTGATAGGATTCGTGCGCAGTTGCGCCGGTGCATTTGGTCCCAATGTTCGGGTCAATGGCATCGCGCCGGGTCTCATCCGGACCGACATGACCGAGAGTATGGACCCGGATGTTCTAGCCGGAATGGAGCAAGAAGCCTTCGTCAAGCGACTGGGTGTTCCATCAGATATTTCCGCTGCTGTGTTGTTTCTGTTGTCGGATGGTGCTGGATTTATCAGTGGCCAGACATTTGTAGTGGATGGGGGAAGAGTGACGCTCCCTTGAAAATCATACGCGCTTAATCTGTAGATGGATAACAGTTCTAGCCGCCCGTTAGCGCTGCCTCTGCAAGCCGTACTGGCAAGTATTGCAATACATGCACTGTGGGGTGGAAACCCCGTGGCTGTGAAGCTTGGCTTGACGGTGTTTCCGCCGATGTGGAGTGCCTTTGTCCGATTTTTTATTGCTACGATTTGTGTGGTGATGTGGGCTCGCTATCAGGGGATTAGTGTCTGGCCGCGCAAGGGGCACTTCGCAACGCTACTGATTGTCGGTACCGCCTTCACGGTTCAGATTACAGTGATGAATATCGGGTTCAGCCTTACCAGTGGCACGGTTGCGTCTATTCTGCAGTCAACCAATCCGTTGTTTGTCGCACTGTTTGCCCATTTTATGGTCAGTGGCGACCGAATGAATCTCAGGAAGTCGACCGGACTCGTGCTAGCGTTTATGGGTGTGGGACTGGTGCTGTTAAAAATCACCGACTTGGAAAATATTGGTGTAATAGGGTTTGGCGGTTTCATCGTTCTCGCCAGCTCGATGTTACTGGGACTACGACTGGTATTAATGGTCAAGCCGCTGCGAGCCTTGGACGAGGTACCGGTCGTATTCTGGATGATGGTAATCGGATTGGTGCCTTTTGCCGTTGGTGGGCTGTTGTTTGAGACCGTGCACTGGGAGAACCTTGGCTGGGTTCCGGTGGCCGGGCTGCTGTATCAAGGAGTCGTCATTGCCGGTCTGGGGTTCATGGTCTTCTCCTATCTCATGAAGCGTTACTCGCCGAGTATCGTTGCAAGTTTCAATTTTGTTTCACCCCTGTCGGGTGTATTGCTGAGCATGCTGCTTCTAGGGGATGAGTTGACGGCCAGTATTGTATTTGGCGTGGTATTTGTGGGAACGGGTCTATATTTGATCGCTGGTCGCCGTGCGGGCTGAGTGTTGCTGGAATAGGGGGTATGATAGGCCAACCACAACGCATATTAGAAAGGAGAGCAATCATGTCTGATAAAGAACGGTATCTATTTACAGCCAGCATGGATGTTGACCCCGCGAAAGAAGATTTATTTAATGAGGTGTATGACACCGAGCACGTTCCATTGCTGTCGAAGGTCCCGGGTGTAATTTCAGTCCAGCGTCTGGTCAGCCAGCCGTTTCAGATTTCCATGGGCGGAGAATTGAAAGCGGTGGACCCTTCGAGTGAACCGCGTTACAGCGCTACTTATGAAATTGAAAGTCCTGATGTCCTGACTACCCCACAGTGGGCTGAAGCTGTTGAGCAAGGGCGGTGGCCAACCGAAGTTCGACCTTATACTCGCAATCGACACCATACTCTTTATCGCATAATGGCCAACGACTAGAGGAGCTGTTTGTAGTATTTCTGCTCGTATTCGAGGCTATGAGATTCCTCGTCTGCTCTGCATACCCAACGGAGGATTTATGTCTACCACGCTGATTCGAAAAGCCGATTGGAGTGCTGTCTGGGATGCATCGTTGGATACGCACCGGTATGCCCGTGATTCAGATATTGTTTTTTGTGATGACAGGATCGTGCATGTAGGTCCCGACTACGATGGGCAGTGGGATCACAAGATCGACGGTCGCGGCAGTTTTGTAATGCCCGGTTTAATCAATATCCATTCGCATCCACAACATGAGCCAGCTTACCGGGGTATCCGGGAAGAACATGGACGGCCCGAGATGTACGACACGGGTCTTTATGAGCGTTCACAAGCTTTTTCTCTGGATGATAATGGGTGTCAGGCCGCTGCGGAATTGGCCTACGGGGAGTTATTGATGTGCGGTGTCACTAGCCTGGCAGACCTGTCGTCGATGTCGCCGTGGTGGCTTGACCTAATCGCACGTAGCGGCCTGCGTGGATTTATTGCGCCCGGGTTTGCGTCTTCACGCTGGTATATGGATAGTTTTCACGAATTAAAATTCAACTGGAACGAGCAGGCCGGCCGAAAAGCTTTTGACGAAGCTGCTAAGTTTATGGCTCAGGCTGAAGCGCACCCCAGCAAACGCTTGCAGGGGGTGGTTTATCCGATGCAGATCGACACATGCAGCGAGGATCTTCTGAGGGACTGTGTTGCTCTGGCAGAGGAGACCAACCGCCCGATCACCACCCACGCATCCCAGTCGCAAGTCGAATTTCTGTTAATGGCAAAGCGCCATGGAGTGTCTCCAATCAAATGGGCATCAAACATCGGTCTGCTGGGTCCGAGGACAACTCTAGGCCATGCAATTTTTATAGATGATCATCCGTCAATCGACTGGCGAGCGAGAGAGGACCTAAGCTTGCTGGTTGATTCTGGGACTTCTGTGGCACACTGCCCGTCACCATTTGCGCGCTATGGTCACGCAATGGCCGACTTTGGTCGTTATCATCGAGCAGGTGTGAACCTTGGTTTTGGTACGGATGTAACGCCACACAATTTGATTGAGGAAATGCGACTCGCGATTATCCTTGCGCGTGTTATGGCAAATAATATCAAAACCACCGATGCCCAGATGGTATTTCACGCAGCCACAG
>JAPKAJ010000395.1 GCA_028825345.1 Arenicellales bacterium
CAACTGATCGGCAAACACCTCTCAGAGTCGGTATTTCAACAGGTGTTTTTCGTAACTCTAGGGGTGCTTGGGGTTTTTGTGGCGATGAGGGCTTATTGGGCCTGAAGACTGGGTTTATGAGCCTTAATACCGGGTCTTCGGGCCGATTTGAATCTGAGAGCCATCTTTGTAATACTTTTCGTAAGTCAGTTTAACTCTGAGGTTAGCGAGATGAAAACGCTGGAGCAGATCTTACAGTTTAAAGGCCGTGATGTACTTGTCACCAGCCCTGACTCGACGGTTTATGACAGCCTGGCTCTGCTCGCGGAGCATGAGGTAGGTGCACTGGTGGTGGTGGATAATAATCGACCAGTAGGCCTTTTCAGTGAACGTGACTATGCTCGCAAGGTCATTCTTAAAAGCTTGTCATCGCACGATGTGCTGGTGCGCGCCATCATGGCCAGCCCGGTAATCTGTGTCGATACTTCTCTAACAGTCGACAAGGCGATGGGCATTATGACCGAGCGGCGTGTCCGTCACTTGCCGGTACTGGATGACAATGCACAATTGACGGGTATCGTTTCGATCGGCGATCTGGTCAAGGATATTATCGCCGAACAGCAGTACACGATAGATCAGTTGCAGCACTACATCCACAGTTAGTTTCTGGAACTGTTTGCCTTGAATCTATGTGACAAACTGAAATAGAGATCCCACGGCGATTGCGCCGGCGAAGCCCAAAGCCGCGTAGGAGGCAAAAACGGGCCAGCGGACCAGCGACCACACCGCGACCATTGCCGGAATAGAGCTGATGGCGCCAGCAACCAGAAACGACATTGCGGCACCACCACTCATGCCTTGTTCTATCAGTCCGGCAACAAGGGCGGGGGCTGCATAACTGTTGAGATAAGCCGGTGCCCCAACCAGTGCACCCATGACTATGGCGCCAAAACCACTGTCGCCAACCACCCTTCCAATCGTTTGGGTGGGGTTACCAGTACTTCTCGAAATGAATCTCGCCGGGCCTTCTTGGTTTATGAATACTCAGGTCGTATTTTTGGATGAGGGTCTCGATCAGGCCGTTTTCGACACTAAAAGAAAGCGCCCCGGTTTTGCGATCTTCACGCGGGATACCGATCATCGCCGGGTTGCCGCACGCAAACACGTGGGTATGTGCAGCATCGATCTTAATGTCGTGCTCTTGCTCCAAAATGCCCTCGCTGAAAAATTCCTGAATGTAACGCTTTGGCCCACCTTCACGCGTTACCAGTGGCAGGTAAAGTAGATTGGAGCGCTCTGCCGCGTAAGCTTGAATCTGACTGGCATAGGCTAACTCCGTGCTATAGCGCACGCATTCCATCATCACAACCTGGCGGCATTTATCCACACAGGTTTCGAGCATGGTCATGTGGGGAGCAACCCCAGTGCCGGTCGATGCAAAAATAATGGTCATATCGTCATCCAACTGGGGTAACAGATAAGTGCCCATCATCTTGGGTCGAACGAACAGGCGGTCGCCGGTGTCGCGCTCGAACAACGCCGGGGTCAGGTCGCCCTCGGGTACCCGAATCACCAGAAGCTCGAGCAGGTTACTGTCGGGGTCAGATGTGAGAGACTGTGAGAGGGAGTAGGGCCGGCGAACGAGTTTGTTATGGCTTTTATCGAATAGACCAATGCTGATGTAGTGCCCGGGCAATTTTCCACCAATGGGCTCATCTGGCTTAAGGTAGAAGATTGACAGCCCGTCGGCAATCGGTGTGATCTTCGCAATGGTCGCGTTGTAGTAATCCTCGCTCTTGTTGGTTTCTGGAGGCATTACAATTAACGTCGATACGGAAATGGGTGGCGGCCGTTACTGCCCAGCCGATAAGTTTTGGCAATGAATTCTTAATAAGAGGTGCCTGGGCAACGGTACATGAAGCCAGCGAAAGACACAATGACAAACCCAAAAGACACAATGAAAAACTCGAAAGACACCATTCATGACCTGCGCGCAATTCTTTTTGATGTGTTTGGCACAGTGGTGGACTGGCGCTCTTCCGTCGCCAGGGAAGTGACCGCAGCGGTGGCTCGCTACAATTTGAGTGTTGATGCCGAGGCCTTGGCTGATCGGTGGCGGGCGCTCTACCAGCCTGCAATGTCGCGGGTCCGTGCGGGAAATACACCCTTTGTTGTTCTGGACGTGTTACACCGCCAGAACCTGGATCAAGTGCTTGATGAGTTTTCACTGGGCAGTTTAA
>JAPKAJ010000087.1 GCA_028825345.1 Arenicellales bacterium
GCGCGTTTTTCTTCTCCCCCAAGGCCAAGGTAGAACTCCAGAGGTCGGCCAATGACCTCAGAAACCTTCTGCCGCGGATTCAATGCAACGTCAGGCATCTGATAGATCATCTGAATCGCCCGTAGCTGATCCTTGGAACGAGCCCGCAGCACTTGCGGCAACCGATTACCCTGGAAAGCCACGGAGCCCTGACGTGGCGGCAACAGGCCAGTGATAACCCGTGCCAGCGTACTCTTGCCACTCCCGGACTCACCCACCACCGCGACAGTCTTCCCCCGAGGCACTTTGATCGAGATATCTTTCAATACCTCTTCGTCTGCCTGGGGATACCGCGCTGTAACTGAGGTCACTTCTAGTATCAGATCCTGGCCAGTTTCTCCTTCTTTTTGCTCACGCAAAGAGCGCACCTCCAACAAGCGCTTGGTATATTCCTGTTTGGGATCGAGCAACAGTTCCCTTGCGTTACCCTCCTCAACGAGATCGCCGTAACGCAGTACCATGATCCGATCTGCCAACTGCGCGACAACTGCGAGATCGTGGGTAATATAGATCGCCGCAACACCCCGGGCTCGCACCGCCTCCTTGATAGCCGAGAGAACCTCGATCTGGGTAGTGACATCCAGCGCCGTCGTTGGTTCGTCAAAAACAATAAGTTGTGGATCACATCCCATAGCCATTGCAGTCATCGCTCGTTGCAATTGACCGCCAGATACCTGGTGAGGAAAACGGTCGCCAATTTGGTCGGGGTCTGGTAGGTCGAGCTGGCGATACAGTTCCCTGCCGCGCTTGGCAGCTTCATCCGGCCGCATCTTGCCGTGTTGCACTGGGGACTCGGTAAACTGATCGATCAACCGGTGCGCTGGGTTGAAAGCAGCGGCTGCACTCTGAGCAACATAAGACACTTGGTTTCCGCGAATCTCGCGCAGCCGGGAATGTGATGCCCCAACCAACTCTTCCTGATTGAGCCGAATTGATCCAGAGGCGATCCGACACCCTGGTTTGGTATAGCCCATGGCAGCAAGTCCCAAAGTAGACTTGCCCGCTCCCGACTCACCAATTAAGCCAACAATTTCGCCTTTATGAAGATCAAGACTAAGGCCGTTAACAATGCTCTTCCAATTGCCATCAATATCAGCCTCTATTACGAGATTTTTCATCTGCATCAGCAACTCAGCCACGCTCCTTCTCCTCGTTCAACTGCCGTGAGACCCAATCATACTGTTACAACCGCGCGATCTCCCGCGCGCCTTGTGCTGGTCATTCCAACACCGCCCAAGAATCCTTATTGAGTTAAATCCGCTCTTTAGGGTAACCTATTGGCTCCATTTCCAGAAGACCCTCTTTTTAACGCTACCCAAAACGCCAAACTATCCATGAATAACCAGTCAAGCTCTGGCGATCTTACCGATCTGCTGGCCGGACTCTGCGAGCTTTCGGCCCAAGATTCGTCAAGCGCATTTCAGGAATTGGCCAATCAGATCCAGGCTGTGCCGGTCCGCGGACATGCGGTCGCGCCAACAGCGTGTTCAACAACAGACCAGTGCCTTGCTCAAGCTCTTTCCACCGTCCAGCCGGATGGGAGTTTTGCCCACGCGATCGCGACTGCCGCCCAAAACGCCTCCTGGCAAGAAGCCAGCCGTGGTGTCCCAGAATTTTTCGCTGGAGGGTACGGCTATACAACTCTGGTAACGGAACAGCCACCGGTCACTTCTGACTCGTTACGGATCGGCCTGTTACTGCAACGACCGCAAATCTCCTACCCAGGGCATGCCCACGATGCCGAGGAGTTTTATTTCATTCTGAGCGGCGAGGCAAAATGGCAGGTCGACGAAACCTCTTTCAAGGTATCGGCCGGCGATCTAATCCACCATCTCCCTGGTGCCATCCATGCCATGCAAACCACACGGCAGCCCTTACTCGCTGCGTGGGTATGGCGGGGCTCGCTCGCTGGTCGGTTCTGGTACGAAAGCGCCCCGAACACTGACTGCCCGCGAAGCTGATACGACACGCCATTTGTCGGCCGCTCGCTAGGGCCCGTTCAAAACCCGTTCCGGGCGATCCATAAGAGCGCTTAGCACGCCAAGGGTCAGGTAGGTAATCCCTGCAAGCCATCGGCGCCACGCAGAGGGCGACTTCGGGTTACGCAAACGCTTACCCGCCAGCCCGGCTGCCAACGCGTACAGTGTATCGGTAACGAAAGCCAGGCACGCAAGCAGTATTCCAAGAAGCAGGAACTGTAGCGCCGGCGAACCTCGAGCCGGATCGACAAACTGGGGCAGCAAGGCGACAAAAAACAGGCCAACTTTCGGGTTTAGAATATTTACCGATGCCGCACGAGTAAAAACTCGCAGCAGTGGTTTTTGTGATATTTCTTTTAATTTCTCGCCAGAAGTGTCACGCCCACACAGTGTTTGGATGCCCAGATAAACCAGGTAGGCCACACCCAAGTACTTAACTGAGGAAAACGCCAGACCCGAAGACGCAATAAGAAAAGACAGGCCCGATACCGCGAGTAAAATGTGCACTAAAGTGCCAGCAGCAATTCCGCAGGCTGACAAAACCCCAGCCCTTGGACCCTGAGCTATGCTGGTTGCAAGGATATAAAACACTCCAGGCCCCGGCGTGATAGCCAAGATCAGTGCCGCAGCGAAAAACAGCCCGAACTGTGGCCAATCGGGAAGAAGTTCAGCCACCCGTCAGGGGCGCCATCACAACCATTTGATCTCCATCGACAAGACCGTGCTGAGCGCGTTTTGCCCTCGGCACAGCCTCACCGTTGACTGATACTAAACCGACACTTGCTGCAGGGATTTCCAGAGCTACAAGTGCCTGCTCCACGTTGGCGCCTTCGGCCAGATTGACATGCGTCCCTGAAAAATAATCAACGAGCTGGCCGGTCACTCGCACCTCTACCTGCATACCCAGGTTAATCCAACCCAAGGCGTGTTAGCGTTTGGGGCGTCGGCTCGCCCTGCTCACTCCAACCCCTGAGGCTGTAATACTCGGGCAGCATCTTGTCCAACTCATTGACTCTGCCTTTGGCCGTACCGCTCGGCGCTGGATCCTTGAGCAGTCGCTCCGGCAACGTATCATCGGCACAAGTCAGGCCGGCAGCCAAATTGAACATTCGCTCCAAGTTCCAGATGCGCTCACCTGATTCGAGCAAACGCTCTGCCGTCCATTCCCCCTCACAACCCGCGTCAAGTTGTGCCGCAAATTCCGGCGCGCCCCAGGCGCCCATCGTAAACATGCAAAGACCACTTGAATCCACTGCAGCGGTCCAGTCCTGCGAAGACTTGCAAGGTTCGGCCTTGCCCTCGCCGCTCTGGTCATCCATATCTACCTCGAAGGTGTCGTGCTTGAGATGACATGCACCACGATTGCCGGTCGCGTAACCCAGGCCCATACCCTGCAAGGCCCTTGAGTCATAACCGGCGAACTCCTGCCCTTTGACGGTCATCGATAGTTCTGGGTGGCCATACTTCTGACACATCAGCCTGGAACCCATGCCCAACACCTGGCCAAAACCTTCTTGTTTACCAGTCTTCTCTGACATTACTGTTAGCGCTTCTGCGTTTCCAAAATTCAATGGCACGCCGTCGGTATCATCGGTCGTAATAACCCCCATCTCAAACAGTTCCATGGCAGCGGCCAGCGTCACTCCGAATGAGATCGGATCCATGCCGTGCTCGTTCATCAGATATCCAGCAAAAGTGCAGGCATCAATATCGTCCACGCCAATGACGGGGCCAAAGGCAAAAGCCGTTTCGTACTCAAGCCCCCCGGAAGCGTGCCAATACTCCTTGCGATTCTGTATAGTGAAATGGTCCTTGCGGATATGTGCGATGCGCCCGCAGGCAATCGTGCATCCAAAGCAAGCCTTGTTGGTTATAAGGTTGCGATGCCCCGTTTCATCCGTCTTTAGCATAGCCCGGGCATCAACCTTGTCGTAGCCCGGAAACTGTACCTCTTGGAAATTTCGAGTCGGCAGACCACCGAATTCCTGCATGGTGTCCATCATGGCATTGGTGCCGTACTTCGTCAGACCGCCGGCCTCCTTTGCAAGCAGGTTTTTCATCTCGTTCGTTACCTGCATAAAACGTTTCGGGTCTTTGACCTTTACACCGGAGGTGCCGCGAACTGCGACGGCCTTGAGATTCTTTGATCCCATGACTGACCCCACGCCCGAGCGGCCAGCAGCACGGTGTAAGTCATTGACGATCGCGGCATAACGTACGCCGCGCTCACCGGCAACACCGATAGTGGCAATCTTGAGCATTGGATTATGGTGCTGCTTCTTGATCCACTCGTCTGTTTCCCAAACCGACTTGCCCCAGACTTTCTCAGCGCTCTGGAGGCTGATTTCGTCGCCTTCAATCAACAGATAAACCGGCTTTTCAGAACAACCCTCGACAAGCAATAGGTCATAGCCGGAATACTTTAATTCTGCGCCAAATTTTCCGCCGCTATTAGAGCAAGCAATAGCACCAGTGAGGGGCCCTTTGGTTATCACTGCGTACCGGCCACTGGTGGAAGCATTGGTTCCGGTCAACGGTCCAGTCGCAAAAATCAGTACATTGTCCGGACTCATCGCATCAACTTTGGGATCCATGTTTTCCCATAAATACTTGGTGCCCAGACCCCGCTCTCCGATGTAGTCGTTTGCCCATTCCATATTCAATGGCTCCGGGGTGACCTCGCCTCGAGTCAAGTTCACGCGCAATACTCTTCCCTGCCAACTCATGATGAAGCTCCGTTTGCATTTTGTTCTGCGAAGGCTTGCATACGACCTACTCCCGTCGCCCCAGCGTCAAGGTAAGTAATGGCGTCAGTCGGGCAGGCCGCAACACACTGTGGATCACCGTTACAAAGATCGCATTTGTCGACTTTGCCGCTAATTGGATTGAATTCGATCGTGCCAAATGGGCATGCTGTTGTGCAGGCCTTACAACCAACACAGGCTTGGGCACTCACCAACTTGGCGCCTAAGTCACTGTCCACGTAGATTGCGCCCGTTGGACAGGCTTTTAGGCACCAGGCCTCAACACACTGGGTACAGGTGTAAGGCACGGATGTCTTGCCATGCTCGAACTCAAAGACTCGAATCCGTGACCGGGCCGGATTAAATTCGCCCTCGTGCTCAAAGCTACAAGCCAACTCACATTGTAGACATCCGGTACATAGGCTAGGTTCGATATGAAGCGACCGATGCATGATTTCCCCCTGGGCAACAAATGGTTTTTAACTGTCAGCCGTCACTGTACCAAAAAACCAAAGGGAAATAACAGTCTTGGTGCGACCTCGAAGCATATAATCTAGCATTTGGAGCATCTACCCTTAGTCTTTGTCTCATGCTTACCCCAGAGCAGGACAACCCCATGGAAAAATTACTGCATCGCCTGCGCGTGATCCTGGACGACAAGGGCCTGGTGACAGCTTCTTCAGAGGCCGAGCCATATCTCACTGAGAGCCGTGGCCGGTACCGAAGTGAAGCCTCTGTGATCGCCCGCCCAGCGGATACCGCCCAGGTCGCAGCCATTGTGCACGCCTGTAGCGCCGAAAAGGTTTCACTGGTACCGCAAGGTGGCAATACTGGTCTGTGCGGGGGGGCGGTCGCGGGACCCAGACAACTCATTTTGAGCCTTGAACGGCTTGATCGTGTGCGTGATCTCGACCTTGCCAATAACACAATAACCGTCGAGTCCGGCTGCATCCTGGCAAACCTGCAACAGCATGCGCTCAGTGCGAGCCGCTATTTTCCCTTAAGTCTTGGTGCCGAGGGTTCGTGCCAGATCGGGGGGAATCTCGCTACTAACGCCGGGGGGGTAAACGTACTGCGCTATGGCAACGCCCGTGAGCAAGTACTTGGTATCGAAGCCGTAATGCCCAGTGGCGAAGTGCTTAGCGATCTAAACGGCCTGCGAAAAAATAACACCGGTTACGATCTGAAACAATTGCTGGTGGGCTCTGAAGGAACGCTGGGAATCATTACCGCGGCAGTCCTCAAACTCTACCCCTACCCCGATCACAGCGCAACTGCCCTGGTCGCATTGCGCGACCTACAGGCAAGTATTGAATTGCTGCAAACCGCCTCGCATGCCAGTAACGGCAGCCTGTCGAGTTTTGAACTATTGCCCAGACTGGGTATGCAATTCGCCTGTCAACATATACCTGACTGTAATGATCCGTTTGATCACCCCCACGACTGGTATGTACTGCTGGCATTGCAAGGCAGCGGGGCAACCCTGGACCTTGACGCGATGCTTCAAACCTTATTGGCCTTAGCCCTTGAGAAAGGCGCTATTGTCGACGGCATCGTAGCGTCAAGTGAAGCCCAGACAAAACGACTATGGCGCTTGCGGGAAGGAATTGTCGAGGCACAGCGATTTGAGGGCGCCAGCATCAAGCACGATATCTCAGTCAAGGTTTCACTGGTTCCCGAGTTCATCCAGCGCGCAGTCGATGCGGTCATAGACTGCCTGCCCGGCATCAGATCCTGCGCTTTTGGCCACGTCGGGGATGGAAATATTCATTTCAACCTCTCCCAACCACCCGAGATGGATGCCCAGGAATACCTGTCATTACAAGGAGAGATTAACCGGATTGTCTTGGATATTGTCGATGATCTAGGTGGCTCCTTCAGCGCCGAACACGGCATTGGGATGCTCAAACTTGAGCAAATGCAACGTTACAAAGATCCGGTATCGGTGAACCTGATGCAAAGCCTAAAACGGGCAATCGACCCTGAGCGCTTATTTAATCCTGGCAAGGTTTTGCCCTGACATCATGGGCCCGCCGGTAGACGCCGTCGCCTGTAGTGAAACCCTACCTGACTCTACCGAGGTATTAATTATCGGTGGTGGCATTATCGGGGTCAGTGCTGCTCTAACCCTGGCGGAACGGGGCATTCCAGTCGTCCTTTGTGAAAAAGGAGAGATCGGCGCCGAGCAATCCTCCCGCAATTGGGGTTGGTGCCGCCAACAAGGCCGGGACCCACGGGAATTACCTCTGGTGATCGCCTCTCTTGCCCGATGGGCCAATATGGATCATCGCACCGGGGAGGCAACCGGATTTACTCGCTGCGGTACTTTATATCTTGCTGAAAACGAACAGGCGTTGGAGGATCGACGGGCCTGGTTAGTACATGCCCAAGCATTTGACATTAATGCCCAGTTAATCAACGCGAAGGATACTCGCCGACTGCTACCGGGTACGAGCCGGGCGTGGGCTGGCGCGCTGCATTGCGCATCAGATGGTCGGGCGGAACCTTCCATGGCCGCGCCGGCAATCGCCCGGGCTGCGCAACGCGCTGGGGCTTTCATTCTTACGAACACTGCCGTGCGTGGGCTGGAATCTGTCGGGGGTGATTCTCAGTTGGTCGTGACCGAACGCGGTGCAATCCGGGCTCAGTCTGTACTGATAGCGGGAGGGGCCTGGTCACGATTGTTCTGTCGCAATCTGGGCATTATCCTTCCACAGCTCAAGGTGCGGGCCTCCGTATTCAAAACAGCGCCACATAATAACGGTCCAGAGTGTTGCGCTAGTGGGCCGGATTTCTCATTGCGGCGACGCCTTGATGGGGGGTATACCGTCGCTTCGGGCAGCCGCAGCAAGATTGATCTGGAAATGGTCCCTGATGCGGTTCGGTTTTTACCGGCGTATGCCAGGCTTGCGTGGGTGGCGCGATCTCATTTGCGAATTCGGTGGTCCTCCCGATTTGCAACAGAGTGGCGCGAACCAAAGCACTGGGCACTTGATGCGCCCTCACCCTTTGAATCCCAACGCATTCTGGATCCAACCCCTTTGGCCAGCGCCATTGAGCGTGCTCATGATGGTCTGGTGCGTGATTTCCCATCGTTTCAGGATGTCCCGATTGCACAGCGTTGGGCTGGCATGATTGATGTGACCCCGGACGCGGTTCCAGTAATCTCCGGGGTAGATAGCCACCCAGGGCTTTATATCGCGACTGGATTTTCAGGGCACGGTTTTGGCATTGGGCCAGCGGCTGGGGAACTCGCGGCAGACCTTATGACCGGCGGAGCCCCACTGGTTGACCCGACGCCCTTTCGATTCTCTCGCTTTAGCGACGGGTCACCCATTGAACCAATCGTGGGTATCTGAAAGACCGATCTTTCAGCTCGATCCTGCAGCTTTGATCCATCTCGCAGCGGGCATTTATCTCTGCGCTGTTTCGCCAAATGGCTAGTGAAAGCCGGGCAGTACTGTGCGATGATCCGATAGCGTTGGATCTGCTCAAGCCGGTGACGCTGGTACCAAACAGCATGCGTGTCCCAGATAACACTCCCTGACGTCCCCTTCATCTACCTCTTAAATTGAATGAACGAACCGGTTGATCTTTCATCGCCTGACCAAGGACGGAGTGTGTTAGTCCAGCGTGTCGTTATTCTGGGTACGTGTACGTTGGTCACTATCCTCTATGCCATGACAGTCACCATTGCGAATGTGTCGTTGCCGCAGATGCAAGGTGCGTTATCAGTCACGCAGGACCAGATTACATGGGTCGTGACCTTCAATATTGCTGCCACCGCAGTCGCCACCCCTTTGTCAGGTTGGCTGGTGGGTCGTTTCGGACGTAGGCGTCTTTTGATCTACGCCATCATCGGTTTTGCTATCGCCTCACTGGCCTGTGGTCTCGCTAATTCCTTGGGTACGCTGATCTTTTTTCGGGTACTACAAGGCATTTTCGGAGCACCCTTGGCGCCGGTGTGCCAGGCCATTGTCCAATCAACTTTTCCAAGGCATATGTACGCGAAGGCAATGGCGTTCTTTGGAATGGGGGTCATCATAGGACCGATCATTGGCCCTGTCGCCGGTGGTTACCTGAGTGAAGCCTACAGTTGGCGCTGGGTATTTTTTATGATCGTACCATTTACGCTAGTGGCATTGGTGGCGGTTCTGGTTTTCATTCGGGACACATCCACCCGAACTGTCGTTCGATTCGATTGGACAGGGTTTCTGGCTTTGTCTGTAGCGGTGACTTGTCTGCAGATTACGTTGGATCGCGGCCAGCGGGCGGATTGGTTTGATTCCTACGAGATTATTATTCTGACTTGCCTGGCCGTCGCTGCTTTATACATTTTTTTGGCACGTGTGGCGACGACAGATCGACCGTTCCTCCGGCCGACATTATTTAAAGACCGAAATTTTGCCGTCGGGGTGGCGCTGATGTTTGTTTTAGGCCTCCTCAACTTCACGCCAATTACGCTGTTGCCTA
>JAPKAJ010000396.1 GCA_028825345.1 Arenicellales bacterium
TGGACCGCTATATGTAAAGCGAGACGACTGCACCGGCCTGGCACTCGGCGGCAACAAAGCGCGCCAACTTGAGTACTATTTTGGCGATGCGCTGGAGCAAAGCGCAGATACCGTCCTGATCACGGGTGCCGTACAGTCAAACTTTGTTCGCATGGCAGCAGCCGCTGCGGCAAAACTCGGCCTCACCTGTCACATCCAACTAGAAGAGCGGGTGACCGATGCGGGAGCCGAATACCGAGAATCGGGCAATGTGCTGCTGGACCGGATTCTGGGTGCAGTGATGCATACCTACCCCAAGGGAGAAGATGAAGCCGGCGCAGACGCCAATCTGCAGGCCATAGCCGCAGAACTGCGAGGATCAGGTAAAAAACCTTACATTATTCCGCTGACCCCGGGTCACCCGCCGCTGGGGGCGCTTGGTTATGTCCGCGCAGCGGCCGAGATTCTTGATCAACTGGCCGATGCCCATTACCCGATAGATGAAATCGTGGTGGCCTCCGGCAGTGGCAACACTCACGCTGGCCTGCTTTTTGGTTTGCGGGCACTTGACAGTGACATCACTGTGACTGGTGTGTGCGTACGCCGGGATCGCAAGACTCAACTCGCCCGGATCACAACGCGGTGCCAGGAGATTGCTGAACTGCTAGAGACTGAATCCCCCGTCCAGAGACAGGATATACAACTGACCGACGATACCTTTGCGCCGGGTTATGGCCACCTGAATGAAGCAACTCATCAAGCGATCGATCTTAGTGCCCGACTTGAAGGGCTGCTGCTCGATCCGGTCTATACCGGAAAATCCATGGCAGCCTGTCTGACACTTGCACGTGACACAGGCAAAAATAAATCGATCCTTTTCATTCATACTGGAGGAATTCCGGGAATCTTCGCCTATAGAGATATTTTAATCTGAAGCGCGTAATTTTTGACTCGTTGATGGTGCTCAACGAGCTTAAAATCGATCAAGCCGGTAAGCGAAAAGCTCCGAATCAGACATTTCATTGTTAACAAGATCGGCAACCCATTGCCCTGTAGTAGGAGCCCCAGTCAAGCCACCATGGCCGTGTCCGAAAGCGCCAAATAATCCGTCTTGCCCCGGGACTCGTCCAATACAAGGTAACGAATCTGGCGTGGCGGGCCTCGAGCCCATCCATTCGCTCACTGAATCCGTATTAAGGTTCGGGAGCATTCGCTTTGCCAATCTTGCGAGCATCTGTGCGCGCCGATAGTCAGGTAACGCGACCAGACCCGCAAATTCAGCAATCCCCGCACACCGCAGTCCCATATCCATAGAACTCGCCGCAAAATGCCCTTCATTATCCAGTATCGAGTTGTTTAATTGGGCTCCAGGTTCTGAGAAGACAACATGATAGCCGCGCTCCGCCTCCAATGGGATCTCACACCCTAGTGGTCGGAGCAGTTGGGCTGACCAAGCGCCAGCGGCCAGAATTACTTTGCGAGTAGGAATGACTCCTGCCTTGTGGTTGATTAACCAGCGATCAGGCTTTATCGACTGCAGGTCTTTAATTTCAGCTCGAACAAATGAAACGCCCAAACTCTGTGCCTTTTCTGCCAAAGCCTGGCCTAGCCTACCTGGGTTCAGTGCTCTACCCTGATTCTGAATTACAACAGCCGCTTTATATTCATTGGATAGCGCTGGCTCAATTTCGCGCAGCTCATCGCCGTCTATAAAGTCCATCGGAACTCCACGTTCACGACGTAAAGCCCATTGCAGCAGTCGTGGATCAGCTGCTGCTGAATTTCGAAAAACATGAATATAGTCAGACTCTGTCACCAGACCCTCTGATCCGGTGCCTTCTAGCATCTGTTGATAAAGCAAAAAGCTGTCGCGATTGACCAACAGCAACGCGTCAGCAATATCGTTCACTCGATTCAATTGTGCGCTATCCAGAAAACGCAACAGCCAGTTGAACATTCGTGGCGCATAGCTCCACCTAAGCGCGATTGGGCCTGCAGGGTCGATTATCCAGCCCGGAATTTTTTTCCACTGCCCCGGCAATGACTGTGGCACACAGGCCCACGAGGAGATCACACCTGCGTTACCATGGCTGGCGCCTTCTGCCGGGTTATGTCGATCTACCAATGCAACCTGCAAACCTTTCTCAGCGAGCCTCAATGCACAACAGATGCCGATAATGCCGGCACCGATAACCGTGATGTCGTAGCCGGGGG
>JAPKAJ010000397.1 GCA_028825345.1 Arenicellales bacterium
CCGAGAAACAGCAGGATCAGCCAGATGGAGTCTTTCACGGCAACTGGCAAGATTCTGCTCGGTGATGCCTTGACCCAACACCGCACGGCATACATCACCTGGCAGAATTTCTGTCGCGGAGAAAATCAGTATCGAAACAACCCAGATAACCACCAGGCCAAGCAGGGATCGCTGAATTATCAAACGCAGCATGAGTCAGATATGAAGTCAGCCCCGGATCAACCTTCGCAGTTTCACTCCGGTGTCCGCCATTGGCGCCTCCAGAGGATCTCGGCGATCGCGTTGATTCCACTTTCGCTGTGGGCGGTAGTTGAGTTGGTACCTCTGCCCGCGCAGAACTACGCGACAGCGCTTGAGTGGATTCATCAGCCTTTATCAATTGGGTTGCTATTATTCCTTGTACCGACCCTTTATCTGCACGCGGCCCTTGGAGTTCAAGTTGTTCTCGAGGATTACATTTCGGATCCACTACGCCGCCGTCTTGTAGTAATAACCCACGCGATTGCCAGTATTGGGACGCTTGGGACGCTTGGCGCGTTATTTTCAACTTACTAAATCAGGTGTCCGTGGGTTTTTCAAACGCTTACAAAATTGTCCGGCACGAACATGACGTTGTCGTTGTCGGGGCTGGTGGGGCGGGTCTTCGGGCCTGCCTTGGTCTCGCCGAGGCGGGCCTGCGTACAGCTTGTGTAACCAAGGTTTTCCCGACTCGCTCGCACACAGTAGCTGCACAGGGCGGAATGAGCGCAGCGCTTGGGAATATGGGAGAAGACGACTGGCGCTGGCACATGTATGACACTGTTAAGGGGTCAGACTGGCTTGGGGATCAGGAGGCTATCGCGTTTATGTGTCGCGAAGCGCCGTCTGCGGTGATCGAACTAGAACATTACGGAGTACCTTTTTCACGAACCGCGGATGGAAATATCTATCAGCGTGCATTTGGCGGCATGACAACACATTTTGGCCAGGGGCTGGCGCAGCGTACTTGTGCCGCAGCTGATCGAACCGGGCACGCGATCCTCCACACGCTCTACCAGCAGTCATTACGGCAAAAAGTCGAATTTTTTATTGAATACTTCGCACTAGATTTGATTATCGAAGACGGGCAGTGTCGAGGTGTTGTCGCCTGGTGTCTCGAAACCGGCTCTATTCACGTCTTTTCAGCCAAACTGGTGGTGCTTGCCACTGGCGGTTACGGGCGAGCCTATTTCTCAGCGACCTCGGCGCATACCTGCACCGGCGATGGCAATGCGATGGTTCTTCGCGCCGGGCTGGCGCTCCAGGATATGGAGTTCGTGCAATTTCATCCTACCGGGATGTATGGTTCCGGCTGCCTGATCACAGAAGGTGCTCGTGGCGAAGGGGGTTTCTTGACCAATGCCGCTGGTGAGCGTTTCATGGAACGTTATGCCCCCAACGCTCGCGACCTTGCATCCCGAGACGTGGTCAGCCGATCTATGACTATGGAGATCCGTGCCGGAAGAGGCCTAGGTGCCGAGGCGGATCACATTCACCTGCATCTTGAGCATTTGGGCCCCGAGGTCCTTGCCGAGAGACTTCCCGGCATCTCGGAGACCGCAAAAGTTTTTGCAGGGGTAGATGTGACCAAGGAACCCATCCCGGTATTGCCGACGGTGCACTACAACATGGGCGGAATACCGACCAACATTCATGGCGAATGCTTAGACTTCAGCGAGAGCGACCTAGCATCTGTAGTCCCAGGGCTGATGGCGATTGGAGAGGCCGCCTGTGTCTCAGTCCATGGCGCTAATCGTTTGGGATCGAATAGCTTGCTTGATCTGATAGTTTTTGGGCGTGCTGCTGCGAAACGGGCCGAGGCGACGATCGAGGCCGGTGGCGCGATACCAAGCGTGACTCAGGATTCTGTAGACATCTTGCTTGCGCGATTCGACCGTTTGCGCCATGCACGCGGTTCCGAGTCAACCGCCCAAATTCGCATTGGAATGCAAAAAGCGATGCAGTCGAACTGTGCAGTGTTTCGAAATCACGACGTACTGACGGAAGGCGTCGAGAAAATTGATTCGCTGGTCAAAAGTTTTCAGGAAGTCGGGCTTTCGGACCGGTCTATGATCTGGAATACCGATCTGGTTGAAACTCTTGAGCTCGAGAACCTGCTCAGCCAGGCTCGAGTAAGTGTCGAAAGCGCTTTAGCTCG
>JAPKAJ010000398.1 GCA_028825345.1 Arenicellales bacterium
CGCAGGCAGCAGCCAGTTTTGTCCCAAAGGCATCGGCGCATCGTCGTCAGGACCAAGCATAGCCACATTGACGCGGTGCTTGTCACGCCCCACTGCGATCTGAATTTGCTCTGCGATCTGCGATAATCCCTGACACTGTTCAGTACAGGCTGCATTGCGCAGCACCACGACAAACCAGTTGCGTGCCACAGCGTTCACTCTGAGCGCCGTGCCGGTAGCGTCCATAACGCCATAAGAACTCAATTGAAGCGGTGGCTCTAACAGTACTCCGTAATTAACGGTCTTCATCGGGTGCCACTCAAGTGGCCCCCGGGTGAATACCCATGCAACCAGGAGCGGCAGTGCGAACACAGCCAAGACCAGCAGGAGAGTAGCGCGAGACCCGGTTCTCGCTGGCTCTGGGGTCCTGTTCACGACATGCCCTGATTGCGACTTCTTAGTGTGAGGGCGACAGTCACGACTACCACGGTTACCGCCAACGCGAACCATTGGAATGCATAACCGAGATGCCGGGTCTCATCACTGCCCGGGGATGTCCAGGACCGGACGAAGTGGTCTGGCGTGTCGCTGTTGAGCATCACCGTAATGGGCAGAAGGTCCACGCCGACAGTAGTGGTCAAATCAGTGAAATCAATTGATTGCACACGCCACAAGTCTGCGGCTAAGTGTTCAATCATATCGCCTCCTTCAAAGCGTAACCCCACATGTGGTGGCAGGTTCAGTCGACCCTCGAGCTGTTTGCCTGCGGCGGGCGCAGCCAGCTCTGGTACGACGCTGCGGTCTGCCGCTGCCTTTAGCCAACCACGGTTTACCAGCACGCTCTCATGGCGACCGTCCAGCTTAAATACCGAGTACACCAGGTAACCGGCGCGACCTCGATGCATTTGATTATCGAATAGAATTGTGGCGCCAGGATAGTGTCCTGCAGCGACCGCCCGATAACCGTTAAGAGCCACACTATCAGCGACACCTGCTTGATTGAGATCGACTTGCGCTGCTCGACCACGTTGCTCGAATTCTGCAAACGTCGCGCGTTTTTGCGCTGCGCGATCAAGCTGCCACATCCCGAGCATAGCGAACAGCACCGTGACACTCAACGCAACCGCCAGCAAGCTGATGCTCGTCGCTGTAAGTCGCACGACACGTAACCTATGTGCGGTCCGAATCGGTGTCGAATGATCCAACCACGTTCGGCTTAAGGTTTATCTCCCATTCTGAATACACGGGTAACCGCCTGGCGAGGAGTATTACTACCCCAATAAAACCGGCCAACAGTCCAATCGACAGGCCGACGTCCAGCAAATGTTCCAGTGGTCGATGGTCGGTTGAGAAAACTGGAACTAGCATGAGATACTTGAAGATCCAGATGCCCAGGTTGATGCCGAGCGCGAGAACGCACATCGCCGCCAGCGATCGATTGATGATGGCGAAGATGAGGGCAACAAAGGGAACAAAGAAACAACCAGCCATCATGGTCCAGTAGAAAGGCGCGTAATGGCCATACATTTGTCGCCACAATGGGTCAAATTCATGAGGCAGGTTACCAAACCAGAACACAAAGAATTGAGCCCAGAAAAAATACAACCACAGCAGCATAAAGCCGCTGATCAGCATGCTGAGATTGCGGATCTGGCGAGGGCCAAAATGCGACTCTCCAGCTGAGAATCGGTGTAGCAGGGCAGGGAATACCAGCAGGGCCGCAGTGCCCGCGTAGACGTTGCCAAACCAGAATTGAATCGGAAACACGGTGCTGTGCCAGTGCGGGATGAGCATCATGCCGAAGTCCCAAGCTAAAAGGGTGTTGCAGATCACGAAGCTGATAAGCACCAGTGGCGATAAGAGATATAGCTGGCGTTCGACCTCACGATGATCAACATCCGACGCGCCTTTCAGATCAGGTTGGAGACCCTTCCAGATATAGATTGCACTCACGCCATAAAACACCAACAGACCCAGCAGATTTCTGACCAGCAACCAGTCACTGTTCAGCCATGGACTTTGGTGTGCGTCCGGGGAGGCAGAGAGCCAATAAAACAGTTCGGCCTTGGCGAAAAAGAAAATCAGTAGGAATCCCAGGATAGCAAACGGAAAAAATGCCAGGGTGCTCAGTTCGGCGAGCCGATAGTAGGGCTTGGCCCATTGCGCGTAGGACAGGCGGAGCATGGAG
>JAPKAJ010000088.1 GCA_028825345.1 Arenicellales bacterium
GCCTGGCCCAGCTGCGCTGACTGATGGGCTGGCGCGCCTGGGTGCGATTATCGATGGCTGGCATGCGGCAAACGACTTATCGCAATGATCGAACCGATTCCCGTATCCTGATTGCCAATGGCCTATTGCGCGACTGCGGTTTCATTCCAGACCTCAAGATCCATCGCTGCCGCAATCAATGCGCGGGTGTAGTCGCTTGCCGGCCGGTGGAACACGCTGTCAGCACTTCCTTGTTCAACGACCTTGCCCGCGCGCATGACGATGATGTCATCAGCCAGCGCACGTACCACTTTGAGGTCGTGGCTGATAAAAAGATATGCCAACCCGTGATCGGCCTGCAGGCGCGCCAGCAGATCAATCATCTGTGCCTGCACCGCCCGATCCAGGGCAGAGGTCGGTTCATCAAGCATGATCACGGCGGGCTTCATGATAATAGCGCGCGCCAGTGCGATCCGTTGACGCTGACCCCCTGAAAATTCGTTTGGGTAACGGTACTGCGTGTCCGGGTCAAGACCGACCTCATGCAGGGCGTGGATCACTTGGGCTTCGCGGCTGTTCTCGTCGCCGATATCATGCGCCACCAGGCCCTCGGCAATGATCTGATTGACCGTCAGCCGGGGACTGAGGCTGCCATAGGGATCCTGGAACACGACCTGCAGTTCGCGTCGCAGCGCTTGCAGAGCTCGACTTGCCAGATGGTCGATGCGCTGGTTCTTAAAGATAATCTCGCCTCGGCTGCGTATCAGTCGCAGCAGCGCTAACGCCAGAGTGGTCTTGCCCGAGCCGCTCTCGCCGACCACGCCGAGGGTGCGGCCGCGGTACAGCGACAGGCTGATGTCGTCTACTGCTCGGACATGATCCACCGTGCGGCGCAGTACGCCGCGTCGCACCGGGAACCAGACCCGTAACTGTTTTGCCTGCATAACCTTCTCGCCCGCCTTATCCCGGTTTTGTCGCTTGCCTTGCGGTTCTGCGCCGATCAGCTCACGGGTATAGGCATGTGCCGGCTTCTCGAAGATCTCCCGACGGGTACCGTGTTCAACAATACAGCCACTTTGCATTACGTAAACCCGCTCGCAGACTTTCTTGACCACTCCCAGGTCATGGGTGATTAGCAATACGGCCATACCCAGGTCACGACGCAGGTCACTCAGCAGCGCCAGTATCTGCGCCTGGGTGGTGACATCGACCGCGGTCGTGGGTTCGTCGGCAATCAGCAGGTCGGGCTCGTTGGCCAGCGCCATGGCAATCATGACCCGTTGACGCTGGCCACCGGACAGCTGGTGCGGCCAGGCTTTGAGCTGGCGTTTGGGGTCACGGATGCGGACCAGTTCCAGCAGTTCAAGGGCGCGTTGTCGGGCCCGATCAATACTCATCCCTTTGTGCAGTATCAGGGTTTCGCAGATCTGTTTTTCCACTATATGTAGCGGATTCAGTGAGAGCATGGGCTCCTGGAAGATCATGCCAATCCGATCACCACGGACGCGGTGCAGTGTCTGGGTATCTGCACCTAGTAGCTCGTCACCGCGAAAGCGAATACTGCCGCGCGGATGGCTGGCGCGCGGGTAGGGCAACAGCCCCAGCACGGACAGCGCTGTGATCGATTTGCCCGAGCCGGATTCGCCCACGAGCGCAACACTCTCGCCACGATTCACCTGCAAAGAGACATCACGTACCGCGTCGATCACCCCGCTGGGCATGGAAAAGCGTACCGACAGCTGATCGATCTTAAGCAACGGTGCGCTCGAGCGGGCATTTTCTGCCATCATGAGTCCACTGTCTTGCGGGGGTCAAAGGCATCACGCACCGCTTCACCGACAAAGATCAGCAGGCTCAGCATGGCGCCGATCACAAAAAATCCGGTGAGCCCTAACCATGGGGCCTGCAGGTTAGCCTTGCCCTGTGCCAGCAGTTCACCCAGTGAGGCCGAGCCTGGCGGCAGGCCGATACCGAGAAAATCGAGCGAGGTGAGTATCGTAACGGAGCCGGCCAGGGTAAAAGGTATAAAAGTAATAGTGGCAACCATGGCGTTGGGCAGCACATGGCGGAACATAATGACCCGGCTACTCACCCCCAGCGCCTGGGCCGCGCGCACGTATTCAAAATTACGCGCCCGCAGAAACTCGGCCCGCACCACACCCACAAAGCCCATCCACGAGAACAGCAGCAGCAGACCCAGCAGCCACCAGAAATTAGGTTCGACCACGCTCGCAAGAATGATCAACAGGTACAGCGTGGGTAGTCCTGACCAGACCTCGATAAAGCGCTGCGCCAGCAGGTCGGTCCAACCACCGAAGTAGCCCTGCATGGCACCAGCGGCAACGCCGATGATGGCACTGATTATGGTCAGTACAAAGCCAAACAGCACCGAGATACGAAACCCATAGATCGCACGCGCCAGCACATCGCGGGCCTGATCATCGGTGCCGAGCCAGTGCTGAAGATCCGGCGGGGCAGGTGCCGGTACCGGCAGGTCCCAGGCGACCGTCTGATGGTGATAGCGGATGGGCGGCCACAACATCCAGCCCTTGGCATTGATCAGTTCGGCAAGATAGGGATTACGGTAATCAGCTTCGGTCAGAAAGTCGCCGCCGAAGGTGGTTTCCGGATAAGCTTTAAAAATCGGGGCGTAGATCTGGCCATCGTAGACCACGATAAAGGGCTTGTCGTTGGCGACGAACTCGGCAAAAAGCGAGACCGTGAACAGAACCAGGAAAATCCACAATGACCACCAGCCGCGCCGGTTGGCGCGAAAGTTATGCAGCCGCCGCTGGGTCAATGGGCTGAAACGCTCTGCCTTCACTTAGCCCTCCCGGCTATCGAAATCAATCCGCGGATCAATCACGGTGTACATGAGGTCACCGACCAGGCTCATCAGCAGGCCCAACAAAGAGAAGAAGAACAGCGTGCCGAACATCACCGGGTAATCACGGGCGAACGCGGCCTCAAAACCGAGCAGACCCAGGCCGTCCAGCGAAAAAATAATCTCGATTAACAACGAGCCGGTAAACAGGATACTGATAAAGGCACTGGGAAAGCCGGCGATCACGATCAGCATGGCATTGCGGAACACGTGGCCATAGAGTACGCGACCTTCAGTCAACCCCTTGGCCCGTGCTGTCAGTACGTACTGCTGGTTGATCTGATCGAGAAAGGAGTTCTTGGTCAACATGGTGAGGGTGGCAAAACCGCCGATCGTCATCGCCACCACCGGCAGCGTGATATGCCAGAAGTAGTCCGTAATACGCGCAGGCCAGGAGAGCACTTCCCAGTTCTCCGAAGTCAGCCCCGCGAGCGGAAACCAGTCGAGGTAGCTGCCCCCGGCAAAGAGCACCAGCAGAAACACGGCAAACAAAAAGCTCGGGGTCGCGGTGCCGATCACGATCACCAGACTGGTTGCAACGTCAAAACGGCTGCCATCGCGCACTGCCTTGGCAATACCCAGTGGAATTGAGATGAGGTAGACCAGCAGCGTGGTCCATATCCCCAATGAGATTGATACCGGCATCTTGTCCAGCACCAGGTCTACTACCGCGCGGTCACGATAGAAACTCTCACCGAAGTCGAATACCAGGTAGCGCTTCATCATGGTGATGAAGCGGGTATGCAGGGGCTGGTCAAAGCCAAAGCGCACTTCCAGTTCGCGGATAAAGTCAGGGTCTAGCCCCTGCGCACCGCGGTACTTGCTGCTGAGTGACTGGCCGGCAGAGGCGCTTGACAGGGTCTCGCCGGCGCCCGTGCGTGTGACTCGCTCAGTGATATCCGAGCCGACACCGGTTAATTGAGAAATGATCTGTTCGACCGGCCCGCCAGGGGCCACCTGGATGATCACAAAATTGATCACCATAATCGCAAAAAGCGTGGGAATCATCAGCAACAGACGACGGATGATGTAGGCTGTCATAGGTGATCTTGTGCCAGGACCAGAAAGTTGCGCGCGACTACGCCACAGGCCTACTGGCGCGCCTGGTGCAGCGCCTGCGCGCGGGCTTCATCAAACCACCAGCGACTGGTCATGACCCCGGTGCGCACCGGCTCTGCCGGGCGGCCGAACTTGTCCCAGTACAGTACCCGGTCTGCACGGATATGCCAGTGTGGCACCACGTAGTGCCCCCACAGCAACACCCGGTCAAGTGCCCGGGTGCGCTGGTTGAGCTGCTGGCGTGATTCCGATTGCAGTATCAGTTCGATCAGTTGGTCCACTACTGGGTCTGCGATACCGGCGAGATTGCGACTGCCCTGGGTCTTCGCCGCCTGTTGGCTCCAATACTCTTGTTGTTCGTTGCCGGGTGTTTCGCTTTGGCCCCAGACCCATACGATCATGTCAAAGTCAAACTGGCGAAACCGGTTGATGTATTGGCTTTCATCCACCAGACGGACCTTTGTCTCGATCCCGAGGCGCTTGAGATTGCGGATATAGGGCAGCACCACCCGCTCAAAGGCCGGGCTCACCAGTAGAATCTCAAAGCGAAAAGGCTCACCGCTTGCCCCGTTGACGAGCTTGAGGTCTTTGACGACCCAGCCGGCCTCTTGCAGCAGCGCAGTTGCTCGGCGCAGGTTGGCGCGGGACCAGCCGCTGCCATCTGTGACAGACGGCGCATAGGCTTCGCCGAAGACGCCATCGGGCACCTTGGGGCGAAAGCGTTCCAGAATTGCCAGTTCTTCGCCGCGGGGTACACCGCTTGAAGCCAGATCAGAGTTCGAGAAAAAACTGGCAGTACGGGTGTACTGGCCGTTGAACAGGTTACGATTGGTCCACTCGAAATCAAACGCCAATCCCAACGCTTCGCGCACCCGGACATCAGAGAACCGGGCCCGCCGGGCATTCATCACAAAGGCTTGCATGCCGGTGGGCATACGGTGCGCCACCAGTTCTTTTTTCAGCCAACCTTTTTCAACCGCCGGCACTTTGTAATCTTCAGCCCAGGCTTTGGCCTGGTTCTCGGTTCGAAAGTCGATGTCTCCGGCCTTGATGGCCAGGCGGATCGGGGTAGCGTCCCGGAAAAAACTGGTACGGATGAGATCAAAGTTATCCAGTCCACGGCGCACGGGAAGATCACTACCCCAATAGTCGATGACGCGCTCCTGTACGGTGTAGCGTCCGGCCTCGAACTGTTTGATGCGGTAAGGCCCACTGCCGAGCGGCGGCTCCAAAGTGGTGGCGCCAAAGTCGCGGCTGGCCCAGTAGTGTTTGGGCAGGATGGGCAACTGGCCGACAATCAGCGGCAACTCGCGGTTGCCCGATTCCTTAAAATTGAAACGAACACGGTGCGTGTCCAGCGCCTCGACGGTGCTCACCGCACTGTAGTAGAAACGGTATTGGGGATTTCCCTGGCTGACCAGCATTTCGAAGGACCAGACAACATCATCGGCGGTGATGGCTGTGCCATCGTGCCAACGGGCTTGTGGGCGCAGGTGAAAGATTACCCAGGTGCGGTCGGGGGGCCATTCGATTGCACCGGCAATCAGGCCATAACCGGTAAAAGGCTCGTCAGCGCTCGTGATCAGTAGCGTTTCCACTGATCCGGTGCTGACAGCGTTGCCTTTGGGAATGAATGGGTGGAAACTGTCATAGGTTCCCTGGGATGCAAGGCGCAAGGTGCCGCCCTTGGGTGCGTCGGGGTTGACGTAATCAAAGTGGGTGAAGCCTTCCGGGTAGCGGGGGGTTTCGTTGTCAAACATGGCAATGGCATGACCACGCAGCACATCACCGACCGTCACCGTGACCGGACCCAGGGCAAACAGTAGGCAGACAAACCATCGCATGACGAGATTATTATATCCGGGCACGGAGGCGATTCGGTTGCACCCACGTACACTCGCACTATTAAGGGCAACGATTGTTCAGCGCTCTTGCATGCCACGAGTTTTTCGTCAATGAATACCCGCGTCTTTGGCTTCAGCCGCGCTGTACTGCGTTGGTACCGCGTCCATGGGCGTCATGGCTTGCCCTGGCAGCGTGATCGGGATCCTTATCGCATCTGGGTTTCTGAGATCATGTTGCAGCAGACCCAGGTGGTTACGGTGATTCCCTACTACGAGCGTTTTATCTTGCGCTTCCCCGATATTGCCCGCCTGGCGCGCGCCCCGATAGACGCGGTGCTCGATCACTGGACAGGGCTGGGATATTACGCGCGCGCCCGCAACCTGCACCAAGCTGCCAGGCTGATACAGCATGATCATGGCGGGGTCTTCCCGGATACATTCGAGGCCGTGATTGCGTTGCCGGGGATCGGTCGCTCTAGTGCAGGTGCTATTCTCAGTTTTGCTTACCATAGACGCCACCCCGTGCTCGATGGCAACGTACGTCGCGTACTCGCGCGCTATTTTGCTATTGAGGGCGATCCGGGCCAGATCGCAACTCAGGAAGCGCTCTGGGATCGGGTGAGCGCGGTATTGCCCAAAACGGGTGTCCGTGCAGCAGATTTCAACCAGGCCATGATGGATCTGGGTGCACTGCTTTGCACCCGTGCGCGTCCTCGCTGCGCGAAGTGTCCGTTGGCCAGGGGGTGCGAGGGCTATGCCTCGGGCGCGCCCGAACGTTTGCCACTTCGCCGGCCCCGGCGCGCGCGCCCGGCACGACAGCTCACCATGCTGATTCTGGTTGACCCGGCCGGCCGGGTGTTGCTTGAGCGCCGCCCCGCCAAAGGCATATGGGGCGGCCTGTGGAGTTTTCCTGAGTGCCCGATGGATGTCGATCCAAAAGCCCGGTGTCGCGAGGTATTTGGTGTCGCTTCCCGACCGCTGGCACCCCTACCTCCCATACGTCATGGCTTTACCCATTTCACGTTGACGATCCATCCACAGTTATTGCGGATCAGTCGCTCGGCCGGCGCTAGAATAGGCGGCGACAGCCTTGACTGGATAGCCCCCGGAGTCGCACCCCGCCGTGGTCTGGCAACTCCGGTAAAGCGATTGCTAAAACAACTGGACAGCGTTTTATGAGCAAAATGGTGGATTGTGTGGTTCTGGGCCGGCAAGCCCCAGCCCTTGAAACAGCGCCGTGGCCGGGTGACCTTGGCGAGCGGATCGTGCAGCAGGTATCGCTTGAGGGCTGGCAGCAGTGGCTGGCGCGCCAGACGATGTTGATGAATGAGAAACGGCTGAGCCCGATTAACCCGGAGCACCGGGCCTACCTCGAAGGCCAGATGGAAGCCTTTCTTTTTGGTGATGGTGGAGATAATCCGGAAGGCTGGGTTGCTCCCGAAAACAAAAAGAGTTGATATACTCACCCGCTTGAGAGTTGATTCGATCGGCCAAGCGCCACCCCGTTGCACAAAACCGCATCTTACCGTTTCCGCACTGCCCGGCTCGCAATCCGGCACTATCCGGCTTGTCATTCCGTTGCGGCATTACCAGCGGATCAATCACCCGTTGCACCAGCACTTATCGACACTGGCGTGATCGAGACAGTCCGAATAGCAACCAGATTTGTAATAGAGTGTTTGCAGGCAAAGGAGAAAGCATGACCGACGACAAAACACACAGCCCCTACGACCTTGAAAACCATGGTCTGCGCAATCTGGGCACGGTCCACTGGAATCTGTCTCAGGCAGTACTGACTGAGCACGCCATCCGTAAAGGTGAAGGGGTGCTCTCCAGCCACGGCGCACTAGTGGTAGAGACTGGCCAGCACACGGGCCGCTCTGCCAATGACAAGTTTGTGGTGCGTGACGAGAGCACCGAGAATGAGATCTGGTGGGGCAAGGTCAACGTGCCGTATGAATCGGCACGCTTCGAGGCGCTGTTTGCCCGGATGACCGATTACCTAGAGGGCCGCGAGCTGTACGTGCAGGATTGCTTTGCCGGTGCGGACCCCGAACGGCGCTTGGCGGTACGTATTGTCAATGAACTGGCCTGGCATAGTGCTTTCGCCCGCAATATGTTTATTGTGGGCAGTGACGCTGAGCAAGCCAGCCATGAGCCTGGTTTTACGGTCATTAACGCGCCGGGATTCAGCGCCGACCCCGAAGTGGACGGTACCAATTCTCCCACCTTCATCATTCTCAACTTCGCTCGTAAACTGGTCATCATTGGTGGCACCAGTTATGCCGGTGAAACCAAGAAGTCGATTTTCAGTGTGATGAACTACCTGTTGCCGCGCCAGGGCGTTTTGTCCATGCACGCCTCGTCCAATATCGGTGCCGACGACAATACCGCCGTGTTCTTCGGGCTTTCGGGTACCGGCAAGACCACGCTTTCGGCCGATGCAGCGCGCACGCTGATTGGCGATGATGAGCACGGCTGGAGCGAGAGCGGGATCTTCAATTTTGAGGGGGGTTGCTATGCCAAGGTGATCAATCTTTCACCCGAGCAAGAGCCGGAGATCTACCAGACGACCCGTACTTTTGGCACCATTCTTGAGAACGTGGTGCTGGATAGCGAAACCCGCACGGTGGATCTGGATGATGGCTCGTTGACCGAGAATACCCGCGCGTCGTACCCGATCGCACAGATTCCAAACGCCACACTAACGGGCCGTGGTGGGCAGCCAAACAACATTATTTTCCTGACCTGCGATGCCTTCGGTGTGCTGCCCCCAGTGGCTCGTCTGACGCCGGAACAGGCAATGTATCACTTTATTAACGGCTACACGGCCAAGGTTGCCGGCACCGAAAAAGGCGTAACCGAGCCCTCGCCGACCTTCAGTCCGTGCTTTGGCGGACCTTTTTTACCTCTGCATCCGCGCCAGTATGCCCAATTGTTGGGGGCGAATATCGAGAAGCACGGCGTCAAGGTCTGGTTTATCAATACCGGATGGACTGGCGGGGCCTATGGTGTGGGTAAACGAATGGCCATCAATCACACCCGTACCATCGTCAACGCGGCACTCGATGGCGAGCTGGATGATGTGCAGACCACCACCGACCCGGTGTTTGGGCTTTCGGTACCCGTTGAGTGTCCCGGCGTACCCGCCGAGGTTCTCAATCCGCGTTCGACCTGGCCAGATGCTGCTGCTTACGATGCCCAGGCGAACAAGCTGGCGGGTCTGTTCCAGGAGAACTTCAGCAAGTA
>JAPKAJ010000399.1 GCA_028825345.1 Arenicellales bacterium
ATCCGCTACGACCGATCCATGGAGCAGCCTGTAAAAAATGATTGATCCCCCTGTCGTGGCTAGGCTAACTGCCGGGTTCATTATCGCCTTTGCATTGCTCCCAGCAAAGTCGTGGGCTGATGCACCGGTTACCTTTGCTGATGAAACGACCTGTAAGGCCGACCTGATCAGTATACCGGCGGATCTCCTACCCTATGTGACACAGGAAGTTTCGGGGCGGCCAATAAATCTCGAGGCTGATCAGATTGATGTGCCTGTTGCAGATACTCTCATGCTTAAAGGTAATGCCTTTGCCACCCAGGGAGCACGCGGCATATATGCGGACGAGATCATTTTTGACAAAACCACGCTCTCGCTCAAGGCGAAGAACGCTGTGCTGCACAGCGAGTATGGCGACCGAATTACTGCTGACTCGCTGCAACTCGAGATTGAAACCCGGATCGGTTCTGCGCGTAATGTCACTTTGCAGTTGGCTCGACGAGAGCCCCTGCCCAAGCGCAAAGTGGTGGACTTCACTTCACCGACATTTGGCCAGGCGGGCTTCAGTGTTGCCATTGCTGGGGCGCCCGGGAGCGTGAAGGGACCGCCGCTGAAGCCAGCCGATGTTATTCGTCTGTCGACTGGTGAATTTATCAACCTGGGCCAAACTCCTGCTCAAATTGGGAACCCGGACGATACGGCACCCGCTGAGTCTGAACCGGTTGAAGTCAAGGCCAAGGCCCGAGCTACAGCCGATGCGCTTTTTCTGGAAGGGCACGATCGTGAGCGTTTGCAAAATGTGATTTATTCGCGGTGTGTAGCAGGCGATGATTCTGTATTGATCGAGGCAAGCGAACTCACGCTGGATCATGCCAGTGGTGTGGCTACTGGGGAGCATCTGAAAGTGCGTTTTTACGGTGTACCGATTGCTTATGCGCCACGGCTCAGTTTCCCGATCAATGATGAGCGAAAGAGTGGTCTGTTGTTCCCGACAATCGGTTTTGGAGATTACTGGGGTTTTAATCTCGAAGTGCCCTATTACTGGAATATTGCCCCACAGCATGATGCCACCTTCTCAGGACGCTATATGGCCAATCGTGGCCTGCTGGGTTCAGGAGAATATCGCTATTTGGGTGAAACTCCAGCCGGGGGGTTTAGTGGCATCGTGCGCGGCGAGTTCATGCCCAATGATAGTCAGCTGGATTCTAGCCGCTATGGCTGGAGTTATGAGCACAAGCAGGGTGTTAGGCGTTGGGATACCAACTTTTCTTTAAACGCTGATGTTGGCTATGTCTCAGATGCCGCCTATCTTGATGATCTTTCCGATAACCTTCAGGTCAGCAGCGCCTCGTATATTCCCCAGATAGTAAACCTTTCAATCGATCCCTTTGACATATTTATGGAGGGAGAGTCTCTACAGATCGATGCTGATATATCCGCCTATCAGACACTTGACAGCAGTGTGAGTGAAGACGATGAGCCTTATAGTCGACTGCCCGGTATCCGGATGAACTGGGACAAATCGTTTGAATTGAATCTTGAAGATGCCGGAGGCTATCTGCGTGATGACGGTACGCGGTTTTCACTACGCCCCGAGTTTGACTCAGAACTGGTCAATTTTAATCACAGTGTGGCGAATAAGACCAAGGGCCTGCGTCTGGACCTGCAACCGGCAATTGTGCTGCCAATGGAGCGTACTTATGGGAGTGTCACACCCAAGCTAACCTATGCCTACACTGCCTACAACGTACATGATCAGCCAGGCAACAAGCCCTCAAGCCCCACCCGCGGTATTTATCTGTTTGAGATTGACTCGAAGCTTTTTCTCGAGCGCGAGGTCAGTTGGCAGGCTCAAGATCACATTCAGACATTGGTGCCGAGCTTTTCCTATCACTATGTGCCGTATGAAGATCAGGATGATCTGCCAGTCTTCGATTCAGGCTCGGTTGGTTTTGAAAATATTGCTGATGCTTTTTTGCAAGGCGGGTTCTGGGGCTCGGACCGGGTCCAGAATTTCCAGGGGTTTACCTTAGGCCTATCCAGCGATACCTATCATTCCGGGACCAGCAACCCGCTTGTGAACTGGCGTCTCGCACAGCAAATCTACCTGGCTGATCGGGAAGTTACTCTGGAGGCTGGGGGCGATGCAGATACTAGCGAATTTTCTCCTTTTATTAGTGAG
>JAPKAJ010000400.1 GCA_028825345.1 Arenicellales bacterium
GGGGTCCGCTCATGGGGACTGTGTCGCGATGAGGCTCATTTCGGTTCTCCTACTAAAGTATGTCAACAACGATATAAAAGTGGCGTTGGCGCTCACCCATCAATACGTTGGCCGCAGTGCGGCGTTAACGAATAGGTAAAAGCACTTGGTATCCTACCTCTAAATGTTCTGATGGGAATGGTAGGTCCTGGTAATTACTTCAGGAGCTAAGCTCATGCAGGAAGTCGGTCGCACAGTCCTTGATACTGCGTTGGCCCATGGCGATTTGATCGCACAGTGTAGTGATAAGTCCTGACTCATCACCCAGTACTTTACCCTTAACAAGTTCAGCTGACGACTGGGCTAGCAGTTCGCGGATGCGAGCGTGTCGTCGATCTGCTCGTGTTGAGTTCCGCCCTTGAGCGGCTGTATTGGCCGCAGTGAGCATCTCATCGATGCCTTCGCCCGACAGGGCGTTGGTGGCGATCACGGGCACCTTGCGGTTGCCTGATTGTCGTAGTGCCAAACTTGAACGCAACTGCTCTATGGTGGTTTTGGCCGGGATCAAATCAGCTTTGTTGACGACCAACACGTCGGCGATTTCGAGGATACCGGCCTTTAGTGCCTGAATGTCGTCTCCTTGCCCGCCCGTGCAGACAACGATACGGGCATCAGTGATTTGGGTGATTTCCTGCTCGTTTTGGCCTGTTCCCACAGTTTCAACCATGACGACGTCGAAGCCGGCCGCGTCGAAGACGTCTACCATGCGATGAATATGGCGCGTCAGGCCGCCGAGGTGGCCTCGCGAGGAGAGTGATCGTATGAAGACCCCCGCATCTTGGGCATGATCGGTCATGCGCAGGCGATCACCGAGAATGGCGCCGCCTGTGATAGTGCTGGAGGGATCAACGGCGGCTACGGCGACCTGGAGACCTTGCCTGCGCAGGTGAGCAATGGCCGCATTGATCAGCGTCGATTTGCCGCAGCCGGCGGGACCGGTTAGGCCGATCACGGTGGCTTGACCGGTGTAACCCGTGATTTCTTGGCAAAATCGAGAGGCGGCGACACTGTCACCTTCAACCAGGCTGAGGGCTTTCCCAATGGCAGCGCGGTGGCCTGCGCACACGGCGCTTGCCAGTGAGTCAGTGGGTTTTGAGAGATTGACCATCACTCAACAATCAGGGGCTGACCAAATCCAAGTTCACGCCGCAGGCAGGCGACAGTCTCACCATGGGTAACTCCGATCGCGGTGCCGGCAACGACCGTGGCAAACACGTTATCGTCTTTTGAATTTGCAGCGCGTGCGATATTCGAAAGTGCTGCGCTGACTTTTTCCTGGTCTCGCTGGCGTTTGAAAACGCGCAGTGACTCGACATGTCGGCCCATGGTCTTCGGATCAGGACGTTCGGTTGCTGGCGATGGGTCGTTAGTCTCGTTGTCATTAGTTGTGTAACAGTTAACGCCGACAATTTTTTGATCGCCATTTTCAACGCGTTCTTGCCAGGCCAGTGCAGAGCGGCCAATCATCGCCTGGACCAATCCCTTTTCAACGGCACGGTACATGCCGCCGGACTCGGCAATGGTATCCATGACAGCAAGAATTTTCTCTTCCATCTGGTCGGTGAGCTGTTCGATGTACCATGACCCGCCCAGGGGGTCGATGACATCGCATAAATGCGCTTCTTCTCTCAACAAATTCTGTGTGGCGAGGGCAACGCGCGCCGGACCCTCATTGGGCGTGTTAATCACCTCGTCGTACGCATCGGTATGCATTGACTGCAGGCCGCTGAGAATACCCGCAATGGCTTGCACCGTGACGCGTGCAATATTGTTTAGTGGTTGCTGCCGTGTCAGGTCAACGCCCGAGGTTTGACCATGAAACTTGAAGCGTTGGGATCTAGGATCCCGTGCGCCGAGTTTGTCTCGCGTTAGGCGGGCCCAGATGCGTCGCCCAGCACGAAACTTGGCAACCTCCTCAAATAGGCTCATCGATATATCGAAAAAGAAAGTGAACCGTGGCAGGACGTCGTCCGGATCCATGCCGTGGTTGATACAGTCTTCGCCGTACTGCAGGGCAGAGGACAAGGTGAAAGCCATTGCCTCAGCCGGTGTCGCACCGGCTTGTTGCATATGCTGGCCCACCACGGACAGCGGATTCCAGTGTGGCACCCGCTCGCGGCA